>NZ_JBSSCS010000004.1:0-141031 GCF_054060015.1 Thermostichus sp. MS-CIW-25 | reverse complement strand
CTGGGCAAGGTGCATCTCAAAGTCCAACGCCAGCGTAGAGACTGGGTCATCAAGCTGGCCCGGTGCGTGGTGCTCGCCTACGGCGGCGCGGAGCGCTTTGTCTAGCGACATCGTGGCGTATGAGAACTTGCCGGTGCGCAACTTGGTGCGGAATCACCACTTGGCCAAGTCGCTCGCGTAAGCGGTGCGGAGCACTATTCACGATGCCGGGTGGAGTTTATTCACCGGGTGGCTGGACTCCTACGGGAAGGTCTTGAACAAGGTGGTGGTGGCCGTGCCGCCCCAGTACACCAGTCAGGACTGTTCTCGGTGTGGCCACCGGGTGAAGAAGACGCTGTCCACTCGCACCCATCAATGCCCGCAGTGTGGGGTGGTGATTGACCGAGATGAGAATGCGGCCATCAACATCCTGCGCAAAGGGTTGGAGCTGTTGGGTGAGGAGTGGAGCAACGGTACCTTTGGGCAAAAGGGAACCGCCCCGAAAGGGGGAACGCCTGGGGAGAAAGGCCTACGGCCCGCTGCCGCGATGAGCACCGCTGCTGTGGAGGGGCAACCTGACACGGTAAGTGCTGTCGCAGAACCAGGAACCAGAATCCCCTGCCTTTAGGCAGGGGAGTATGTCAAGGCTCAGGGAAAATAATGGTTTAATGGTGGTTTGACAGCCAAAACTTCCTGGCCCAGGCCGGAACTCTCTTGGCAGGGCCCCTTGATCTTGAGTTTGGGATCCCTTCTCACCTTGTCTATGCTGAAAACCACTCGTCGCTTGGCCCTGCTAGCCCTGTTGGGGCTGGCGGTTCTTGTTCTCGCTCCCCAGAGGGGCCTCGCCAGGCCCATCATCGTCGGCTCCAAGGACTTTACCGAGCAGTTTATTCTGGGGGAAATGTACGCCTTAGCCCTGGAGGCGGCAGGGTTCACGGTGGAGCGCAAGCTCAACCTGGGGGGCACGCCGGTAGCTCATGCGGGCTTGTTGAGCGGCGAGATCGATCTCTACCCCGAGTACACCGGCACTGGCCTGCTGACAGTGCTCAAGTTGCCCACCAGCGGCGACCCGGCAGAGGTGTACGCGACGGTGGCCCGCGAGTACGAGAGCCGGTTCCGATTGATTTGGCTGGATCCCGCCCCCATGAACAACACTCAGGCCCTGGCCATGACCCGAACTAGAGCGGCTGAGCTGGGCATCGCCACCATCTCGGACATGGTGGCCAAAGCGGGCGAGCTGGTGATGATCGGGCCGCCGGAGTTTCAAGCCCGCGAAGATGGACTACCCGGGATCCAAGCAGCTTACGGCAATTTTCGGCTCAAAGCCTACAAAGCGGTGGATCCCGGCCTGCGCTACCAGGGCTTGGTCAATGGGGAAGCGGATGTGGCGGTGGCCTTTGGCACCGATGGGGAAATTGCCGCCTTTGACCTGGTGCTGCTGGAGGATGACAAGCAGCTTTTCCCCCCCTACCAGGTGGCGCCGGTGGTGCGCAAGGATACCCTGGAGGCCAACCCCGGCATTGCCGCTGCTTTGAATGCCCTCTCCCCTCTGCTGACGGATGAGGTGATGCAGCGGTTGAACTACGAGGTGAGCGGCAACCGCAAGGAGCCGGCGGAGGTGGCCAGAGCCTTCTTGGTGGAAGCCGGCATCCTGAAGAAATAATCTTGCCCTTGCACGAGGCCCTGAGGTGAGCACCGTTGAGTTCGAGCGGGTGTCGCTGCGCTTTCCCCACAGTTCCCAGCCGGCTGTGGACGAGTGCAGTTTTTCCGTGGAGTCGGGCCAGTTGGTGGTCATTTTGGGGCCTTCTGGCTGCGGCAAAACCACCCTTCTGAAAATGGTGAATCGCCTACTGGATCCCACCCAGGGGCAGATTCGCTTGGACGGGCGGGATATCCGCCAGTTTCCCGTCACGGCTCTGCGGCAGCGGATCGGCTATGTTATCCAGCAATCGGGGCTGTTTCCCCACATGACGGTGGCCCAGAATGTGGCGGTGGTGCCGCGACTTTTGGGATGGGCGAAGGAGCGCATCCGCGAGCGGGTGGACGAGCTGCTCAGCTTGGTTAATTTGCCCCCCCATGAGTACAGAAACCGCTACCCTGCTCAACTGTCGGGCGGACAACAACAGCGGGTCGGTCTGGCTCGGGCCCTGGCCGGGGATCCAGGGCTGCTGCTGATGGACGAGCCTTTTGGGGCCATCGATGCCATTACCCGCAGCAAGCTGCAAGATGAGATCCTGCGCCTGCAACGGCAATTGAAAAAAACCATCCTGTTCGTCTCCCACGATGTGGAGGAGGCGCTGCGCCTGGCGGATCGCATTTTGGTGATGCAGAAGGGGCGGGTGGTGCAGTTCGATACTCCCTTTCGGCTGCTCACCCAGCCGGCTACTCCCTTTGTTAAGGAACTGCTGGGGGCAGATGACATGGTGCGGCAACTGAGTGTGCTGCGGGTGGAAACGGCGATGGCCGGGATCCCGCACAACCACAAAATCCAAGAGGGAGCGATGGTGAGGCCCCAGGCAACTTTGCGGCAAGCCTTGTCCCTGCTGTTGCGCACAGGGGCGGCAGCCCTGACGGTGTGGGAAGACGGGCGGGCCATCGGGGTTCTGACCTTGGATCACATTCGCAGCTTGGCCATGCTGGAGGGGGGATCCGCGTGAGCTATCTCCTCAGCCATCCCGGCCTGGTGTGGCAGCTCACCCAAGAGCATTTGGCGATGGTGGGGATGACCCTGGGCATGGCGGTGGTGCTGGCGCTGCCGTTGGCCCTGCTGATCCATCAGGTGCGCTGGTTGGCCCTGCCGGTCATGGGGATCCTCAGCATCCTGTACACGGTGCCCAGCCTGGCTTTGATTATTTTGTTGGTGCCCTGGTTTGGCCTGAATGCCCGCTCGGTGGTGGTGGCGATGGTGATCTACACGCAGGTGATCTTGGTGCGCCACTTTTGCGTGGGCCTGCGCTCGGTCGAGCCTGCCATTCTGGAAGCGGCCAAGGGCATGGGGATGAACTTCTGGCAACGGTGGTGGCAGGTGCAGGTGCCGCTCATGCTGCCGATTGTCTTGGCAGGGCTGCGCTTGGCGGCGATTGTGGCCATTGCCATTGCCACCGTGGGGGCCAAGTTTGGGGCGGGAGGACTGGGCACCCTGCTGTTCGATGGCATTGCCCAGGCCGGTCGCTACGACAAGATCTGGGCCGGATCCCTGGCGGTGGGATCCCTGGCCTTGCTGGTGAACACAGCCTTGCTCAGCCTGGAATGGGCGGCCCGTCGTGGCTGAGGGGGTAGACTTAAGGACTCCGTCCCGCTGGCGCGATCGGGCAGGTTTATCCTCTAGTTGTGTGGGGCGAAACTGGGTGTAGCATGGGTGAGCAACCAGGGACTCCGTCCCGCTGGCGTGAGCGGGTGAGAGATTGGTCATCCCGCGCCGATTGGGAGCTGATGGAAGCGCTCAAGGCGGGGCAACCTGCTGCTCTGGCTGCGCTCTACGATCGCTATGCCGGCTTGGTCTATGGGCTGGCCTTCAAGATCCTGGGCCACGTGGCCGAGGCAGAAGACCTGACTCAGGAGGTGTTTGTCGAGCTGTGGCGCAAGGCCGGCTATGATCCTCGGCGGGGATCCCTGAGCAGTTTTTTATGCGTGCTGACCCGTTCGCGGGCCATTGACCGTCTGCGTTCTCAGGGCAGCCATCAACTTCTGTTGAAACGCTGGCAAACCCTTCTCAGCGCCGTTCGTGTTGACGGAACGGAGTCCCATAGCAAGATCCCGCTCCCTTTTGAGCAGGTTTCCATCGAGGAGCGGCGGCAAGCGGTGCAAGCGGCCCTCAGCCAATTGCCCGAAAACCAACGGCAGATCCTGGAGTTGCTCTATTACCAAGGGTTGAGCCAGGCGGACATTGCTCGCCAATTGGGGATCCCGTTGGGGACGGTTAAGACCCGCTCTCGCCAAGCTCTCTGCAAATTGCGGGGATCCCTGCGCGCCCTTCTGGGTTTCTGCTCGCGTTAGCGGGACGGAGTCCTAGGTTTGGAGTTGAGTTCTGGTGTCGGGATGGCCATGTCTGATTGCGTCAGCGGGACGGAGTCCTTTCGCGTCGGCGGGACGGAGTCCTTATCCACCTCGCCCCCTTTAACAGAGGAACGGGAAGAACTGGCCGGCTATCTGCTGGGGGACTTGTCTCCCGAGCAGGCGAGTGCTCTAGAGGCACGCCTAACTCAAGACCCTCGGCTGGTGGCCGAACTGCAAGCCTTGCAAGAAACCTTGGAATTGTTGCCCTACGGATTGCCAGGAGTACTCCCGCCTGCCAGCTTGCGCGATAAGGTGATGGCAGAGGTGGGGGCTATCGGCTTACGCGAGCAGGAGATGGCAGTCCCCCTTCACTCTCCACTGCCTGCTTTTGGGGTGGGGTGGCGCTGGTTGGGAGGCTTGGTGGCGGCAATTTTGGTTCTGCTCAGCTTGGACAACTGGCGACTGCGGCAAGCTCTGCAACTGGCCCAGCTAGAATCGGTGCGGGCATTATCCCATCTCTTGCAACAGCCGGGATCCCGTCTGGTGCATTTGCAGGGGGAGGCGGGGACGGCCAACGTGCTGTTTCGCCCAGGAGACTGGCAGGAGGTTATCTTGGCCGCACGGGATCTGCCCCAACCGGTGGCGGGGGAGCGCTACTCCCTCTGGCTCAAGCTGGACAATGGCGAGTTCCTCTACTGTGGCGACTTTCAGGTGGATGCCCAAGGCTCTGCCCTGGTGGCCCTACGCCCATCCCGCACGCTGCCGACAGGTGCCCGTGCCCAAGAGCTGGTGATTGCGACCGGCTCCCGTCAACTGCCCGCTCGCGCCAGCGGGACGGAGTCCTTGAAACCCCTTCTGAAGGGCAAAGTGTGAGGTGAGAGGAAAGGTTGGCCTGCAAAGGTTAGCTGTGTTGGTGGGGGTGCTGCTGGCCCTTCTGGCTTTGTGGTGGACGGATCCCACGCCAACAACCCTAAGCCACTACGTGACTTCTTTGCGGGAGCGTACCCCTTCTCAGCTCCACAACATTCGCCAAGCCGCCCAAAGCCTGGATGGGGTTTACATCATGCCTGCAGCACGCTCACGGGAACAGGCAGGAGCGATTTTTTCCTTCAACCAAGTGGTGGGGCCCCGCAGCCTGGAACGAGGCTATGTGCCCGCGCCGGTGTTTATGGTGGCCGAAACCCTGGATTCGGTTGGGGGAGGAATCTGTCAGGTGTCCTCTAGCCTTTACAATGCTGCTCTGTTGGCAGGGCTGGAGGTGGTGGAGAGGCACCCCCATTACCGGCAGGTGGAATCGGTGCCCCCTGGCCTGGATGCCACCGTTTGGTACGGCTTGGCCGACCTCAAGCTGCGCAACCCTTTCCCCTGGCCGGTGCGCTTGCGAGTTCAGATCCGCGGCCAAAATCTGATCGTGTCCGTGCTGGGACGGGGATCCCGCCGCGCCCTGAGGATCCCGCCCATCCGTGTAGAGCGGCACCGGCTGGATCCCCAGCATTTGCAGGTGAGCGTGTATCGGGGCAACGAGCGCCTCTCCCAGGATCGCTATGTCGTCGCTCCCTAGCCTCTCATCTTGCCCTCATTGGCCCCCTGCTTCCGCTTCTCAGAGGCAGCTCCCCAGCAACCTCAAGGGGGGCAGGAGGATCCATGTCAATTTCTACACCAACCCAGTTAGCGACAGGGTCGGCGACAAGCCTCAAACCCTGATTCTTCCGTTGACCCGGTCGATCCCGCTCTGGGCAAGGGTTTCAGGCCCCTCGGCGGAGAAAAATAAGGGGAAATTGCAGCCGATCGCGCCAGCGGGACGGAGTCCTTTCGCGCCAGCGGGACGGAGTCCTTAAACGAGACCCTGTCGATCTAGGCCCCTGGATCCCGCTCTGGGTAAGGGTTATAATGGGGGGGGGTCGCTTCCCTTCGGGGAAGTGGAATTAATGGAAACGCTGTAATTAAATTTCAACCCATGAAGTTTTTTGAAAAATACCTTACCGTTTGGGTCTCGCTATGCATTGCTGCAGGCATTGGTCTTGGGAAAATACTGGGGAATTCTGTTTCGGTGCTTGAAAGCTGGCATATATATACCATCAACATTCCGGTAGCGGTGTTGGTTTGGATGATGATCTACCCGATGATGGTACAGATTGATTTTTCATCGATAGGCGGTGTTTCAAAAAATTGGAAAGGGCTGGCGCTGACAGTTACTGTAAACTGGCTGATCAAACCTTTCACCATGGCATTGTTTGGATGGATTTTCTTTAAAAATCTGTATGCTACCTGGATCACTCCGGAAGATGCAGACCAGTACCTGGCAGGTGCCATTCTGCTGGGTGCCGCACCCTGCACAGCCATGGTGTTTGTGTGGAGTTATTTGGTAAAAGGCGATGCCAATTATACGTTAATACAAGTTTCAGTCAACGATCTTATTCTGCCGGTTGCATTTGTACCCATTGTAAAATGGCTGCTGGGAGTAACCAACGTACAGATACCGTATGAAGTACTGATTACTTCGGTGGTTGTTTTTGTTGTTATACCGCTAACTACGGGCTATCTGACCAATCGGATATTGCTTCAACGAAAAGGAAAGGATTGGTTTGAACAAAAATTTCTTCCGGCACTTCGTCCTGTTTCCATACTAGCATTGCTTTCAACCCTGGTTTTACTCTTTGCCTTTCAGGGCGAACACATACTGGATCATCCATACACCATTTTGTTGATAGCCATACCACTGACCATTCAAACCTACTTCATATTTTTTATAACCTGGCTGGGTGGAAAATTGCTCCGTTTATCACATCCGGTTTGTGCACCGGCTGCGATGATTGGTGCCAGTAATTTTTTTGAACTCGCAGTTGCCGTGGCCATATCACTTTTTGGTCTTAATTCAGGTGCGTCGTTAGCCACGGTGGTTGGTGTACTCATAGAAGTACCCATCATGTTATCGTTGGTAGCCATCGCTAACAGTTGGAGGTATTAAATTAAAAAATTCATAGCATGAAAAAAATCTTGGTTTTATGCACAGGTAATAGCTGCCGTAGTCAAATGGTACATGGTTATTTAGAAAATCTGTTACAAGGTAAAGCTCATATTTACAGTGCCGGTATTGAGATGCATGGCGTAAATCCGAGAGCCATACAAATCATGAAGGAAGATGGAATTGATATCAGTCATCATACCAGCAACCATGTAAATGAATACTTAAACATACCCTTTGATTACATCATCACGGTATGTGATCATGCCAGAGAAAACTGTCCGTACATACCAGGTAATTCCATTCGCATACATCATAGTTTTTCTGATCCTGCCAAAGCAACCGGAAGTGAAGAAGAAATTATGCATGCATTTCGTATGGTTCGAAATGAGATACGCACATTCTGCGAAGAATTTTCAAAGACTATCATTGCTTAATCCTAGTAAGAAAACACAAACAAAAAAGCCCCGGTTACGGGGCTTTCTGATTTATTTTACAACCATGATGCGTTGTGTTATCGCTTGTTTTCCGTCAGATATTCTAAGAAGATAAATTCCAGAAGACAATCCGTCTGTGATCAAAGTTATTTGCTGCTGAGATGGAGCAATGGTAAATTGCTGCAACACCTGACCCAGTGTTGTCATCAGTTCTCCTTTCAACGGTTCGGCAGAAGCCAATTGCAGAGCAATGGTAATCATATCAGTAGCCGGATTGGGATGCACCAAAAAGTTGGAGGTATTCATCACTTCATCCAGCGAAGAACAGTTAAGTACTGTAACCGATGCAGTGGCAGTTGCTGTACATCCGTTAGTAGCTGTGGCTGTAACGGTATAGGTAGTAGTGGATGCAGGGCTTACATTGATGGAAGCAGTATTAGCACCTGTATTCCAAGTAAAACTATTACCACCAGAAGCAGTAAGATTTACAGAGCTTCCCTGACAAATAGTACCGCCACCACTTATAGTAGGTGTGGGCAAAGGATTCACCACAATACTGGCTGTTGCCGTGTTTGTTCCGTTTAAATTGCTAGCTGTTAATGTTACAGTATATGTCCCCGCTGAATTAAATGTTACAGTAGGGCTGGCAGCCGTACTTGTTGAAGGAGTTCCGCCGGGGAAGGACCAGCTATAGGAAGTAGCATTGGTAGATGTATTGGTAAATGTAATACTTTGCCCTGCACAGATGTTAGTTGATGAAACATTAAAAGAAGCGCTTAGTGGTGTATTGGTTGCAGCACTAATGTTTATATCATCCAGATAAGTAACATTTCCCCATCCACTTCGCAATTGAAATCTGATTCTGGCGGCGGTTTGAGAAGCATACGGGCTTAAATCTATTGTCTTGGTTGCCCATTGTGATGGGGTAGGTACAAATGCGGTGGTCATATCAGGTGCTGTAGCCAATGGACTCGGGCCTGTATTATTACCATAAGATGCTAATCGTATCCAAGTATTGCCACAATCAGTGGTGATACTTACTATTAATGAATCAGTCGCTTCCCTTCGGGGAAGTGGAATTAATGGAAACAGACAGGCTGACAGATCGGCGTTGGGCAGCGTCGCGTTGCTTCCCTTCGGGGAAGTGGAATTAATGGAAAAATTAATGGAAACATTAATGGAAACAAACCAAGTGATCCCCTTTCACTTCCAGCCAGTGCCCACCTGGATAATCGGGGCTACGGCTGCCTCGGTCTGCTTTTAAGAGCTGGATCCCGGCTTCTACCTGTTCAAAGGTGGGGTGGTGGGGCAACACCAGGGACAAAAACTGGAACATTACCTGCCGCTGCAGAGCCAAGGGGGCAGCCCGCAAGGGATCCCGTCGCAGCCCTGGCAAAGCGGGCTCATATACCTGTGGCCATAGCTGAGCTGCTTGAGCTACCACCAGCTCATGTTCTGCTTGCAGCAGTGTGGCAGCCCGATTCAGGGCCGCTTCCAGTTGCGGGTTGAAGTGCTGTTTCAAGTAAGGCATCACCTCTAGGCGGAGGCGGTTGCGGCCATGGGCCAGATCTTGGTTGCTGCGATCCGGCCAGACCGGCAATTGGTGCTGTTGGCAAAATTGCTCGGTTTCCCAACGGTATAGCTCCAGCAGGGGTCGCACCACTTGGGCAGAGGTGGGATCCCGGTCGTCTAGGTGCCGCTGCCAATCCAGGCTGCTCAGCCCGGCGGCTCCTGTTCCCCGCAACAAGTTCCACAAAAACGTCTCTGCTCGATCCGTGGCCGTATGCCCCATCACCACGGCGCTGCAATCCCAGATGCGGGCCCATTTCTCCAGTTGTTGGTAGCGCCAAGCCCTGGCCCCTGCTTCGTCTCGGCGGATGGGATCCGCAGTCTCAACAGCATGAGGTAGTCCCTGCTGCTGCAGCCACCCCTGCAAAAAGCGGGCACACTCCGTTTCATCTGCCGACCAGCGGTGATCACAATGCAGAACAAATATCTGCCAGCCCCAGCGAGGCTGTAGATCCCGCAGGATTTGGAGCAGGCAAAAAGAATCTTGCCCGCCCGAAAAAGCCACCAGCAGCCGCTGGCCAGGGTGAAGAAGTTGCCGCTGCCGAATGGCGCACTGTACCCGCAGGTGGAGAGGAGAGAGCCTGGCCACAGCTTGCTATTGCTCACGTACAACCCAGACCCTGCCTGCCTTCATGGGATCCCTTAGGCAAGAGCCCGGGTCAGATGAGAGGCCACCGCCTGCACAGCAGCAATGCTGCGTTCGTAGGCCATTCGGGTCGGCCCCAGCAAGGTGACGGTGCCCAGAGGAGCCGAGCGACGGTGGTAAGTGGAGGCGATAACCGTGCAGTGGTGCAGAGACTCCAGTGGATTCTCGCTGCCAATGTAGATGATCACCGGGATCTTGGGGGCAGGCTGTCCTGACTCTTGATCCATCTCCGTTGAGCTCGGCAGAGGAGGCAGATGCGCCAACTGCGGATCACCCCCATCGGCAAAATGGAGCCCGATCATCCCCTGCAGTTGCTTGGCTCCCTCCTCGATCAACTGCATCACCGCCTGCACCTGCCGGGCCTGGGAAAACTCCGGCTGACGCATCAACTCGGCCATGCCGGCACTGAACACCTGTCCCAGCGAGGGCTGCAGATACCGTTGCACCACCGAGCGCAGCAGTTGCTGCAGCCAATGGCTGTAGGTACGAAATTCTTCATCCAGTTTTAGCCAGCTCAGATCTTGCAGCTCGGCAAAGGTTTTGCCCCGCAGCTTCAGAGTGAGAAAGTTGCTGAGCAATTGCAGTTCATCTTCCAAATCCTCGCGGGAGTCGCTGGGCCAGTCGGGGGGGCTGACCAGAGCCGAATGGGTTTGATAAGAGTCGGTCACCACCAACACCATCACCCGCCCTGGCGCTACCGACACCAACTGCACATGATGAATGGCTACCACCGGCCCCTGAGGAGGGGTGATAAGAGCAATGCAACCGCTCAGATGGGCCAAAAGCTGGGCCACCCTTTGTAGGAGACTGTCCAAGTCATCTCCCAGCTCACGGCCAAGCTGATCCATCAACTGTTGCAGGGCAGGATGGGGATCCGGCTGAGGAGCATCGTGAGGGATCCCACCGCTGTTGGCGGAGGTCAACAAATCGTTGACATAAACCCGATAGCCAAAGTCGGAGGGAACCCGTCCGGCGGAGGTGTGGGGCTGAAACAGTAACCCCACCTGCTCAAGGGTGGCCAGGTCGTTACGAATGGTGGCCGTGCTCACCCCAAAGTTATAGGACTGGGCCAAGGTTTTGGAACCGACAGGTTCAGCCGTCGCAATGTAGCTGCGCACCGTCGCCCAGAGAATCTTCCGCTGGCGGGGAGTCAGTTCGAGTTTCATAGCCGATCAAAAGAACCCAGTCAACACCTATCTATCTAAAGGGAAGTGCTAAACAGAGCCGGTAAATTGCTCCAGGATAGACCAACTCAGGGTTGAGATACGAATCTAGACAAACTTTCGCGTCTAAATACATCTGTATGCATCTATTGTTACTCTTTCATGACGGGTTGCCCAGGAAGGGAGTCGCAACACCCAATGCCGAAAGAGGTTGAGGCTGTGGGTTGTGCAGGAGAAAGGGAAATCCCCTCTAGCCTAGACCCCTTTTTTTGCCCAGAGGTGATATAAAGTTGAGTCAACTCTAGGCCAACTGGGCCTGCTGCTGTCCCCCCTGTATCCTTTTGTATCTTTGAGGTTGTCCCGTGTACTTATCCCCCCAGGAGAAAGACAAGTTGTTGATCTACCTGGCTGCCCAGTTGGCTCGGGATCGGCGGCAGCGGGGCCTCAAACTCAATTACCCTGAGGCAGTGGCCTACTTGAGCGCAGCGGTTTTGGAGGGGGCGCGGGAAGGGAAAACGGTCGCCCAATTGATGAGCGAGGGGCTGACGTGGCTGACCCGCGAGGACGTAATGCCCGGGATCCCGGAGATGATCCCCGAAATCCAAGTGGAAGCCACCTTTCCCGACGGCACCAAGCTGGTTACCTTGCACCATCCCATTCGCTAGCGTCGGGGCTGCCCGCTTTCAGGGATCCCCCAGATGCTCCAAAGACCGAAAAACTTCAGGAGGTTGTCCCCATGCCCTCTGGCCGCAAATCCAAAACCACGCCTGGCGCCAACGCGGAGCCAGCCCTAATCCCAGGGGAACTGCTGCTGGCAGAGGATCCCATCCAGGCCAACGTCGGGCGGGCCACCGTGACCCTGGAGGTTACCAACCGAGGGGATCGGCCCATTCAGGTGGGATCCCATTTTCACTTTTTTGAGGTGAACCGAGCCCTGGTTTTCGATCGCGCCGCCAGCTTTGGCATGCGCCTCAACATTCCTTCCGGCAATGCGGTGCGTTTTGAGCCAGGCCAAACCCATCGGGTGACGCTGGTGGCTTTGGGGGGCAAGGGGTTGGTGCATGGCTTCAATCGGCTCACGGAGGGTACGGTACGCTCTGCCGCCCAAAAGCGGCTGGCCCTGGCCCGATTGCAGGAGTGGATGGGTCAAGCAGCCAATCCCTAGGGAGTACCGCCCCCCCCAAGTGTGCAGCTTTGGGCAGCCGTGCCAAGGTTCAACCCCATCCCCGTCTCCGCTCAGATTCAGGACAGTAGGGCTATCCTATTTCTCCCCTAGGAGCGGGCAGATGTCAGAACGCGAGACTATCTTGTGGATGTGGGTGCAAGGCTTGGGGCTAAATCTTTCTGGGTTGGCGCTGTTGGCAGCAGCAGGCACCGCCTTTGGGCCTCTCAGTTGGACAGGTGCGACGGTGGCGGTGATGTTGAAGCTCATTGGAGATGGCCAACTGCTGCGGAGCTACTGGCTCTGGCGAAGCCGGCGACAACAGAGGGGATCCCAGCCCGTCAGCTCGGCAGCGGCAGTGCTCCACAGTCAAGCTTGAGACATCGCCCGGCACTTGTCCGGTCTCCGACTCGAGAATGCCAACGCGACCACCCCTACTCCCTTCTGGCACTGGCAAGCCTCAC
This sequence comes from Thermostichus sp. MS-CIW-25, assembly GCF_054060015.1. Classification (NCBI taxonomy): domain Bacteria; kingdom Bacillati; phylum Cyanobacteriota; class Cyanophyceae; order Thermostichales; family Thermostichaceae; genus Thermostichus; species Thermostichus sp. MS-CIW-25. The sequence continues at coordinate 128,650 of NZ_JBSSCS010000004.1, read as the reverse complement.
TGTACAAGCCTCACTGTAAATGAGCCACGGTCACTCCAGTACCGCCGTCTTCGGGATCAGCGGCTGAAAAACGCTGAACGCGCGGGTGATTTTGGAGATAAGCCTGGACGCCGGCTTTCAGGCGCCCTGTGCCGTGGCCGTGGATGATCCAAACCGGGCCGGGAGGAGCTTGGGCAAAGTGCTGTTCCAGAATGGCCTCAGCATCAGCAACGGTTTTCCCCCTCAGATCGAGGGTGTTCTGGCTGGTGCGCAGGTTCAGGGGAGCGGTGGCTGCAGGGGAGGGAGGTGGGGCTTTGGGGCGTTGGCGTTGCTTAGCCTGGTGTTCATCGATGGGATCCAACTGCCCCCGTGGCACTGTGAATTTGAGGATGCCGCTGCGCACTACATATACATCTCCTTCGATGGCGATCACCTCTCCCGTCTGCCCCAAGCCTCTCAGCCGCACCCGATCTCCCACCTCTGGCACAAACTCCATATCCACAGGCGGCGGTGGGGGAGAGTAGCGCTGCTGGATTTGCGCCAGCTCGGCAGTAATGCGTTGGGGATCCTCTCCCTGCTGCAATTTGCGGATGGCGGCAGCCACTTCCTGACGGGCAGCAGCCAACAGGGCTTGCAGTTCTTGGTTTTGCTTCTGCTCCAGCCGGGCTTCTCGCTCGGCGATTTGGCGGCTACGCTGTTGCATTTGTTGATATAGGCTCTCCAGCTCTCGATGCAGGGATCCCACCTGGGCCGCCCGCTCTTCCAATTGAGCTCGCTGCGCTTCCAGCCCGGCAATCACCTGATCCACCTGGCTTTCCCCCTGCAGGTGCTGCTGGGCCCGCCGCAGAATCTCTGGATCCAACTGCAGCCGTTGAGCAATGGTCAAGGCATTGGAGCGGCCTGGGATCCCCCACAAAAGGCGATAGGTGGGGGCCAGGGTGACCTCATCAAACTCCACCGAGGCATTTTCAAAGCAGGGATGTTGGTATTTCAGGGCCTTCAACTCGCCGTAGTGGGTGGTGGCCAGGGTGAGCAGCGCCTTTTCCGAGAGATACTCCAACAGCCCAGCCGCCAGGGCAGCGCCTTCGGTGGGATCCGTGCCCGCCCCCACCTCATCCAACAGGACAAGGGCCGGCTCTGGAGTGGACTGCAGGGCCTGTACCATGCGGCTGATGCGGCGGATGTGCCCTGAAAAGGTGGAGAGATTTTGTTGCAGCGATTGTTCGTCCCCAATGTCGGCGTAAACCCTGTCGAACCAAGGCAGTTGGGGCGGATCTTGAGCCGGCAGGAAGATCCCCGCCTTGGCCATGAGCACCAACAGCCCCAGGGTTTTCAAGGCAACGGTTTTGCCGCCGGTGTTGGGGCCGGTGATGACTACGACCCGAATCGAGTCCGAGAGGGTGAAGTCGATAGGGACAACAGCAGAGCCTTGACCCTCCGAAGGGGCAGCGGCGCGAGATTGCCAGAGCAGCAGGGGGTGCTTGGCCTGACGCAGGCGCAATCCTGCCGAGACAAACTGGGGACGATTGCCGTCCAGCCAGAGGCTGTAGCGACCCCGAGCCAGAGCCACATCCAACCCCACCATCACCCCCTGCAAATGCTCCAGATCGGTGGCGACGGAGGCCACCTGAGCCGAGAGCGCGGCTAAGATCCGCTCTTCCTCCGCCTGAATCTGAACTTGGGTTTCTCGCCAGCGGTTGCCCAGTTCCACCACGGCGTAGGGCTCCACATAGAGGGTGGCCCCACTGGCAGAGCTGTCATGCACAATGCCGCGGATGAGATCCCGATGGGTGGCCTTGACCATCAGGACAAACCGTCCCTGCCGCTGGCCGATCAGGTTGTCCTGCAGCGCCTGGGGGTACTGGCTCATCAACTGTTGCAGGCGCTCCTGGATCTGGCTGCGCTGTTGCCGTTGCTGCTGGCGCAGATTGGCAAGGGCAGGGCTGGCGCTGTCCCGCACCTCGCCATGTTCCTCCAGGCAGCGGAAGATCTCCTGCTCCAGCTCCGGGTAGGTGCGCAGGGTGCTCACCCAAGTTTGCAAGCGTGGCAGATGGTCGTGGTCGTCGATCAGACGACGAATGCGGCGGGCCGCCCCCAGAGTTGTAGCAATCTGCACCAGCTCTTCCCCGCTCAGGATCCCCCCCCGTTCAGCCCGTTCCAAAGCCGGCAGCAGGTTGTGGATCCCTGCCATGGAAAGGCCCCCCGCCTGTGTGCGATCGAGGCGGATCGCTTCCTCAGTCTGATCGAGGTAGGCTTCGCTATCGGCGCGGCTCTGCCAGGGATCCAGCTCTAGGCAGGCACGACGGCCCAAGGGTGTGGCAGCAAAGGTGGCCAAGTGTTGACAGAGGCGGGGCCACTCCAGCAATTCCAAGGTTTCTTGCCGTTCGCCTTGGCAGGCCGTAGGCCTTGGGGAGGGATCGGGCTTGGAGAAGACTGGCAGCGGGTGCAAGGTGGGGACGGTGGGCATTAACCATTCAGCGATGCAAAGAACCCTGGAGACGCAGTTGCTTCATCTCTTGCAAAAACTGCTGTTGATACTTGAGGAAGGCAGTGTGCCACTCGCGGAAGCGACGTTCGCCATCCCGCACCAGCATCTGGCGGTACTGCTCTGAGTTGAGACGGGGCTGAGCAAAAGATGGGTTCATAGGGATCGGGGACGCTCTCCATCCTATTGTGGCAGGCTCTGGGTCGGCTTCCACAGATAGCTTTTGGTGAGAGGGGCACGCTGATAATGGCGCCGTTGTCTCACGCGCTGCCTCTGGTGATCTTCCCAAGAAGCTGAGCTCACCGAAAAACTGGGTTCAAAGCCCCGCCCTACCGCTGTGGGGTTCGCCTTGGGTGTCCTGTGGAGGGTGGAAGTGAGCTGCATTCACGGCCAAACTGAACCTCACAAGCCTGCCATACTGAAGGAAGTTGCTGCACTCAAAACACTCAAGATCCGTGCGCAAACGAGTCACCCTCATTTTCCCCCGCCATTTGGTGAATGTGCCTCTCACCTATCGGTTGGCCAAAGACTTCGATGTGGCTGCCAATATCGTGCGCGCCAGGGTAGCCCCCAACGAAGTGGGTACTTTGGTGGTGGAGCTGTCGGGGGATATCGACCAGGTGGAAGCAGGATTGGAATGGGTACAGTCTTTGGGCATTGAGGTGACTGAACGGGCCAAGGAAATTCAGATTGACCCAGACTTGTGTGTGGATTGCGGATTGTGTACGGGAGTTTGCCCAACCGAGGCCCTGAAGATTTCTGCTCCCAACTGGAAGCTGGAGTTCTCCCGCAACCGCTGCGTCATGTGCGAACAGTGCGTACCCACCTGCCCCGTTGGGGCGATCAGCACCAGTTTGTAGTCAGTTGGCCGAGTTACCGACTTCCTTCAGCCGACAAATCTCTTCACAATGCCGTTAACGATGCTGTTAGACTTGTTGGACACAGGTCAAATAGCTGCAGGACGCACTCGACATGGCTTCTACTCCATCGTTGATCGGGTTAACTTATGCCGGTTTGGCTGTTCTCTATCTGCTGGTGCTGCCTCTGTTGTCTCTGCTGTATGTGGACAAACGCTGGACTTCAGGCAGTGCTTGGGAAAAGGTGTTGATGTTTTTCTTGGTCTTGTTTTTCTTTCCCGGCATGGTGCTCTTGGCTCCCTTCATGACGTTCCGGCCCAAGCCCCGGTCGCTGTAAGGTCAGCCGTTTGTCGGTTCACTGAGCCATGCGCAGATTGGATGTTCTTGCTATAGGCTTAGCCCTGCTGTTGGGGGGAGGGATCCTCTATGGCCTGCTGCTTTGGGCGGGCTTGGATACGGGGGCTGCGCAGCAGATATCGAGCGTGGTGCTCCTGCTGGCTTGCTTGGGGTGGACTTTTGGCTACCTGAGGCGGGTGCTGCGGGGGGAAATGACCCTGAAGGCTCAGTGGGCCAGCTTTGAGACCCAGCAACTTCAAGAGAAACTCCACTCGCTGTCTCCGGAAGAGTGGCAGGCCCTGCAAGCTGAATTGGAAAGTGAGAAAGAAGGGATCCCGGATTGGGTTGAGCAGGAGAAACATTGAGGCCGTCGGACAGGCCGCACCCAGAAATGGGCTGTCGGCTGCTAGGGATCCAGGTTTAAGGGTATGGAGCGTCGGGCTTAAACCGCAATACTTGTATATCTGTATATCCGGTTACCATTTGCTTCCCCTAAGAATGCTACATTACGCCCCGCACAAGATTCTGGCGTACGACGGATTATTAAGTGGTGCAAGCCTTTGCCTTTCCTTCTACTCGCATATCTCCATCCACTGTGAGAAAAACCATACTGCTAGCTCAGGGCCAGCCCTCGCAAATTCATCTCTGGAAGTTGGCGCTGGAGTCTCAGGGGCACTCTGTGGTGCCGATTTCCCCACGTGAAGATCTGCTAGAGGCGGCAACAAGCCAGCCGCTGGATCTGATGGTGGTGGACATGACGACGGGGCTGTTTAACCCCTATGCCTTTTGTCGAGAGTGTCAAAGCAAGCTGCCCAACATCCCTGTTATCCTGACTCATCACCCCCGCCGCCACATCGAGCCCGCAGAGCGGCGCTGGGCAATCTACCAGGGGGCAGCAGATGTGATCCCTGGCTTGGCAGAGGCCGGCGACCTTCTCCACTCCCTCGAACGAATTTACGAGGCTGCCAGGTGGTTTTTGCCTATTGACACGGAGGCGCTCCACAGGGCTCTGAAGCAAGCGGGCTTATGGCCGGCGGAGGTCAGCCGTACATCTTCTTCCACCCCTCCCCCGCAGCCGAGCGCCCACTCTCCCACCGCCCCTCCACAACCCATCACCGCGGAAGGGGATCCAGGGCAGAAAGACTTGACCCCGCAGGTGAAGTACCGATTGATGTACCGGGGTCGCCCTGTCGATTGAGCACGTTTTCTCGCACTGTCTTGCTCTGCCAGGGTTGAACTGCTAAGAGAAGGTCAGCGCAACACTAGGGCTAGAGTAGCCCCTTGGGATCCCGTCTCGACCAACCGCAATTCCCCTCCATGGGCCTGCAGGATACGCTTGGCGATGTATAGCCCTAAACCTCCTGAGCCGGTTGGGTAGTGGTGGCCGGCAATGTGAATGGGCTGGGTCACATAGGGTTGGGCCAACTCTTCCAGAGGGGCGGGTAGGCCGGGGCCATCATCCTGCACCTGGATCTGGCGGGGGCTGACAGTGAGCACCACTGCATGGCGTGCATAGCGCAAGGCATTGTCCACCAGATTCGCCAGCGCCCGCTCCAGCTCTGCCTCATCGGCGTTGCCCCACCCTTCCCCTTCCACTCGCAGGTCGATCCCCCGTTCTTGGGCCAGGGATCCCATGCGCTCGGCCACCCTTCTGGCTAGGGATCCCAGATCGCAAGGCCGAGGATGCAGCTCGATCTCTCCCCGCTCCAGGCGGTGGGCCTCCACCATTTTCTGCACCAGCGAGAGATTGTGTTGGTTTTCCTGCAGGATGCGATCCAGCAGAGCGCGACGTTGCTCCGGATCGAGCTGTTGATCCTGTTTGAAGGCGCTCAGCAGGTGCCCAAAGGCGATGAGGGGAGTTTTCAGGTCGTGAACCAGGGTGGCGGTAAAGGCTTCTCGCCGCATTTGGTCGATCTGGATCTGGCGCAGCAACTGGGCAAAGGCCTGCCGCAAGATCAGGGCTTCCTGGGGATCCCCGGGGCGGAGCAGCAGATTCCAACAGGCAGGCTGGTTGATCAAGGTTTCCAAATGGGCCAACTCGCGGGCCAGCAGGGTGAGGGGGCGCAAAATCATGGAGGACAGAGCATAGCCCACCACCGCCGATAGCACCGCCAGCAACGGGATCCACAGCAGCAGCAGAAGGATCCCTTCAGCGCTGAACTGCGTGTCGGGCCAGATCCACTCCACTGACAGGATGAAAACCAAGTTGGGGACAAACGAAAGGCTGGCAATGACCAATGCCACCTGGGTGCGCAGGCTGTGGGGAAAGCGGCGGCGCCAAAACTCAAGTAGGCGGAGTAGTTGCTGTTTCAAACTCGGTGTGCTCGCTTTGACAAGACCTGCTTGAATAGTGAACCAACCGTAGGCAAAGAATAAACATCCCCTCACGGTCAAGGCTGAAGAGTTCTTTCCTAGGTCTTAGAATGACCGTTATGTCTTGAGCCACTTCATCCCCATGAATAAAGAAGGATGCCGTAACCCCAGCTTTTAGGATACCCAGCTACCCCATTCTTTAGAGAAGCCGCGCCGTATTCCGGTTGGCAAAGCTGTGGACATCACGGCAAAGAAAGACAGCTTGATCCCCAGGCGTAACCAACGTTGAGCAATCATAGTCGTTTCAGGTTAGGGTGAGGCGCCTGGGCCATTGAGAAAAGCCTTTGGCCGCATGCATTATTGCTCGGCAACGCTGACGCGACGACGCGACCAACGTTTTGGGTGTAGTGTCCCGGTTTGGGTCAAAGGACTACAAGTTCAACAGATCAAGATCGAGGGGCAGAGCGGAGCTCTCAAGCTCCTGAGGCATGAAAAAACCTCTGGGAGTCTGTCCGTGTTTCGACCCCAGAGGCTTCTTCTCTTCACTCCTCACCACTATTGAGCGTAGCCGCCCTTTGAAAGGCTGTCAAGCACTTTCCCATTGGGGTTGGCGTGTGGGAAATTGGGCCAGGGTGGCGCTGCCGTATAGGATCATCTGCTGGGGCTGTAAGTTCACCCGATCGACCCGCAGCTCAGTGCCGCGCAAGGCCAGCCGATCCAAATCCAGAAGCCCATTCAGGCAATCTACCAAGGCCCGGCTCAAGGCCAGCTCCTCTTCTGTGCCGCCTGCAAACACCGGATCTGTAAAGCGGATGCGACGCCGCTCCAGCACCTCAACTTGGGCGGAAAAACCGACGCGGAAAGCCCTGGCTTCTCCCTGCTGTACGTTTGCATGCAATTCCAGTCGCCGCGCCGGGGTGATGCTGATATGGACGTGGGATAGGGGGCTGCCATCCTGTCCCACCAGGGCCAGCCTGTTCAGCACAAAAGGTGTGTTAAACGATTGCACCAGATCGTCTTGGCTCAGCACCACACGCATCGTGGCCTGTACCGGCTGGCGCAGTTTGATCTTCCCCTGCCAAATTTGGCTGAAATCGATGGCCACCGCGTTGCAAAACAGCTCTAGGGCCGAAAGCCTCAGGCCGTTGTACATCTGCAAGTGCTGGCCCAACAACTCAAAGCTATCAATACGACCCTGCAACAGTTTGGCAACAGGCTCCACCCGTACGCGCGCTTCTAGTCGCTCTGCCTGCTTAAAGAGGGCGCGAATGGCTGCGCTTACCCCCCGACTGACCCAATCGACAGCCATGGGATTCTGGAGGGAAAGTTGGGGCAGGAGTCCTGTAGCCATGGGACAAGGTGAAGTTCGCCTACAGGGATCATAACCAACCATTAAGAAAAGTTACAACCTCCGCCGACGGAGAGGCTGTTCTCTCAGGGGTAGGTGCGTCCTTCCTGCATGGCCGAGCGGGCCACGGCTGCGATCCCCTGGTCGGTGGCGCGGGGCAGATGAAAGTACCGTCCGCCCGCCAATTCCGCCAGTTCGGCGCTGAAGCCGGTGGTTACAAAGCGGCTTTGGGAGTCGATCAAGAGCAGCTTCAACCCCAGGGCGCGGATGCGCAGGGCAATCTCCCGCAGCTCCTGCTTCAGGTCGATGGGATCCGTTCCCGACTGGGGTTTGCCATCGCTCCGTCCCAAAGAGCGGCTGAGGGGGATGTTGCCCCGACCATCGGTGAGGGCCACCAGCATCACCTGGCCCACGTCGCCGGCAGCACGGGCATTGACTCCCATGCGCACGGCTTGGGTGAGGGCATGGGCAAGAGGGGATCCCCCGCCGCAGGGCAGAGATTCCAAACGGCGGCGGGCCAGCTCAATGGAGCGGGTGGGGGGCAGCAGCACTTCGGCAGTTTCTCCACGAAAGGCGATGAGGGCCACCTTGTCGCGGTTCTGGTAGGCTTCTGTGAGCAGGCGCAGGGCCGCTCCTTTGGCCGCTTGCATGCGGTTGAGGGCCATGGAGCCGGAGGCATCCACCACAAAGATCACCAGGGCTCCGGCCTTGCGAACCAGCTTTTTGGCGCGGATATCGCTCGGTTCCACGACGACGGCGCGTCCCGGTTGTCGCTGGCGGCGGCTCTTCTGGTAGGGAGCAGCGGCTCGCAAGGTGGCATCGACGGCAATGCGGGGGTTGGATCCCTGGGGCAGGATGGGCTTGATGTAACGGCCCCGGTCGGCGCTGAACACCAGGCTGCGGGATCCCGTTTTCCCCTGTTGGTTGAGGGACTGGGCAAAGGCCAGCAGGCGCGGGTCGAGGGCAATGCGCTCCGGCTCGAAGAAAAACTCTTCCGGCAGACTCAGGTTTTCCGGTTGGGGATCCGTTTCCTCTCTATCTTCCCCATCCTTGTCGGGATCCGGCGGCGGGGGATCCGACTGTTGGGATGGTGGCGGGGGGGGAGGGGGGGGCTGGTCGGGGTCGTATTGGGCGCGGGGCAGCAGCACCAGTTGCACAGCCTGCTGCAGATCCTCGGCCAACAGGCGATCCCGTCCTTCCAGAGCTGCCAGGGCACAGGCGGCCCGTAGGGCAAACTGCTCTCCCCGATGGCCTTGGACATTGCCGCGGATGGCCTCTTGCACCAGGTAGTGGATCTGTTCCCGCTGGGGTTTGACCTGGGGCAGCCACTCTCGGGCCAGGACAATCTGGGTGCGGATTTCTTCCAGTTCTGCTTGGTGTTGTGCCAGAAAGGGTTCGGGGGCATCGCCGAATTGGCTGGCTCGCTGGGCAATCTCCCGCCGCTCCTCCAGGCTCAGATCCCGCTCCAGCGGCACCACCATGGCCATGCGATCCAGCAAGTGGGGGCGCAGGGATCCCTCCTCGGGGTTGTAGGTGGCCACCAGCAGGGGCCGACAGGGGTGTTGCAGGCTGATCCCTTCCCGCTCCAGGCGATTCACCCCATCGCCCACCACCGTCAGCAGCAGATCGGCAATTGAGTCATCCAGCAGGTTGATGTCGTCCACGTACAGCACACCCCGGTGGGCGGCAGCCAGCAGCCCCGGCTGAAAGACGGTTTCTCCCCGCTCCACCGAAGCTCCCACATCCACGGATCCCAGCAGCCGATCTTCGGTCACGCCCAGGGGAATCTGGACAAAGGGGGGCGATATCACTTGGGTGGGCGGCACCTCTCCGGCTGGGTAGCGAGCCTTGGCCCAGTCCGACCAGGTGTCCGGTCGCGCCGGATCGTCGTTGCAATAGGATCCCGCAATCACCTCGATGGGCGGTAGCAAGGCGTGGATCCCTCTGGCTAAAACCGACTTGGCCGTGCCACGCGGCCCCACCAGCACCACCCCCCCTAGGCTGGGATCCACCGCTGCCAACAGCAGAGCCAGCTTGGCCGCCTGCTGCCCCACCACAGCGGTGAGGGGAAAGGTACAAGGGGCGGATAGAGTTGCGGATCCCATGGGTAAAGCTTGGCGATCAAGATCCAATCGGGCCGATTCGCAGCGGACAGGGAGCTGCACACCCCAGTCTATCGCTTTAGGGAGTTCCCCGAGCGCTCCGCGCCGCTGACGCGACCACCCTAAATCCCTCTCCCAAGGGAGGTGGGCCGGAATCCAGGCCGCCAACGGCTTCACGGCGACTGGGAATGCTCCGGGTGGGCTACTGCCGTTTGGTGGTCATCTCTGCTCAAGATGGGCATTGCTTCAGCGGGTTGCAATCATCACGTGCTTGGTGATTTGGTAGTCGCGCACCGCCTCTGCCGAGAGATCTTTGCCAAATCCCGACTGCTTGAAGCCGCCATGGGGGGCCTCAGAGGCAATGGGAATATGGTCGTTGATCCAGACGGTGCCGAACTCTAGATCGGCGGCCAACTTCATCGCTCGTCCGATGTCCTGAGTCCACACAGAAGCCGCCAGCCCGTATAGGACGTCATTGCCCAGGCGTAGCGCTTCCGCTTCTTCACGAAACGAGCCGAGCGTGAGAACCGGCCCAAAAACCTCACTCTGTACGATCTCCGCCTTTTGATCAACATTGGCAATCACCGTGGGTTCATAGTAGTAGCCTTGGGCAAACTGGGAAGGGATCCGACCGCCGGTCAGCACCTTGGCTCCCTCTGCTTTGGCCCGCTCCACAAATCCCATCACCCGCTCCCGCTGGACTGCCGAGACCAAAGGCCCCATCTCCACCCCGGCCTCAAAGGGGGATCCCACCGTCACTTTGCGCATGGCCTCTACAATGGCCTCTTGTACCTGCGCCAGCTTGCTCTCTTGCACGTAGACGCGGGTGGCCGCCGTACAGTCTTGGCCGGTGTTGACGGTGGCAGCAAACGTGGCCTTGGCAGCAACGGTCTCTACGTCCGCATCCTCGAAGACGATAAACGGCGCTTTGCCCCCCAGTTCCAAATGCACCCGCTTCAGGGTCTCTGCTGCTGTCCGCATCACCTGCTTGCCGGTGGCGGTGGAGCCGGTAAGGCTGACCATTCGCACCTGCGGGTGCTCTACCAGGGCTTGGCCGGTAGCATTGCCCCCGGTAACGATGTTGACCACCCCTGGCGGGATCCCGGCCTCGGCGATCAGTTCTCCCAGCATCAGGGTGGTCAGGGGGGTGGCAGGAGCGGGCTTGAGCACCACCGTACAGCCGGCGGCCAGGGCGGGGCCGATCTTCCAGACGGCCATCATCAGCGGATAGTTCCAGGGGGTAATTTGAGCGCACACCCCCACCGGCTCTTTGCGAAAGAGGGAGGTGTAGCCCTTGGCATATTCCCCGGCGCTAAAGCCATGGATGTCGCGGGCGGCAGCGGCGAAGAAACGCAGATTATCCACCGCAAACGGCAAATCTCCCCCTAAGCTGAGGAACTCGTAGGGCTTGCCGGTGTTTTCCGATTCCACACGAGCCAGTTCTGGGGCACGAGCCTCGATCAGATCTGCCAATTTCCAGAGGGCCAGGGATCGCTCGCCGGGGGTAAGTTTCGACCAACGGCCATCGTAGAAAGCGGTCTGGGCAGCTTGCACCGCCCGATCCACATCGGCAGGGCTAGCATCCACCACCTCTGCCAGTTTCTCGCCGGTGGCCGGGTTCTCGATGGTCATCAACCCCCCCCCTTGGCTATCGACCCATTGGCCGTCGATCCAGAGTTTGTAGGCCATAGCGATGTCCTCAACAGCTTGGTGAAATGGCTCTCCCCATTGTGCCGAATCTTTTTGGCTCGGCTTGAATCATAAGCTTCAATGAACTACCCCACCGCATAGGCGGATGGGGTTTCTGATGCCCCATTCGCTTGACGGCAGGATTTTAGTCTCTTCCTCTGCCCCAGGTGCTTCATAGCCCTGAGCATCAGGACTTTGAAGTAGTGCTGAGACATCCAAGACTCACGAGGCTGGTTCCCAACCCCGGTTGCTTGTTTATTGCAACATTGTGCATCACCATCACCGAGCCCCGATCCCTGGGGATTTCAAACCCACAACCAGAGCAGACATGATAGCGGTTGCTCAAGTCCGCCCACTCCTTGTGGACTGCCCCACATTGGGGACAGCGTTGGCTCGGTTTGAGGGTCTGAGTGGGAAGCATGAGAACTAAACCCCCTTTCTGCTCGATTTTGTAGGTAATCATCTGGTTCAATGTACCAAACCCCACCGACAGAATCGACTTGCTTAGCCCTGCCTTGCGCTTCCCACCCTTGCGGGTCATCCCTTTGACATGCAGCTTCTCCGTTACGCCGTTCGCCTATGGCGGCGCGGAGCGCTTTGTCATAACGACAAGCTATCTCTGACGTCACTTTGTGTTGCCAGTCTTTGCGCTGACGAGCAACTTTGGCTTTGAGTTGCGCTTCCCACCGGTGGATTTTCTTCCACCTTCTGGAAGCCTTGACACCCTTCTGCGGAGCACGCTTTCTGCGCTTCAGTCTGGCGACTCTGCGAATCTTCTCCTCACTCCGCTGGGTAAAGCGGGGATTAGTAATCTCCCGAAACTCCGCCCCATCAAACAAAGTCAGGGCGGTCTCTGTACCCAAGTCATAGGCAACTATAGATTCGTACTGCAAATCCGACTGCGACCCAAACTTAGGTTCAGGTATCGCCACCTCGACCGTGAACGAGGCAAACCACTGCCGCCGGGACGGCTTGTAAACAAGGGTCAGCGTAGTGGGCACGCCCCAATGCTTGGCTTGACCGCGCATTTTCAGGGTAATGCCCAAGTCATTGAGTGTGACCGTGCCATGCTTTCCCGTGCTGTTGACCTTCCACCCCGACCGGGCAGGATACGTCCAGCCTGAATACCGGCGAATGGACTTGAACCTCGGCTTCCTACTCAGTCCTTGGAAAAACCGTTGGTAAGCATAATCCACCCGCTTGACGGTAGCTTGCAAAGTTTGGGAGTTCAGTTGGGCAAACTCCACCCACACCTGCTTGAATTCGGGGAGTAGGTTCTGCTGTTCCAGGTAGGTCACCGTTCGGCGGTGGAGGTGGTACTCGGTTTCCCGATGGGCAATGCAAGCATTGTAAAGATAACAATGCAGACGACGGGCCTCGAGCAAAGCTTTTTCCTGAGCTTTGCTGGGATACAGTCGAAAGGTCTGCCTTCTGGTTGCCATATGCGTTATCCTACCCCCACCTGTCCTAGTTCTGAGTGCTCCACAAATCCAGTGGCGCTATCCATCCCCACCCTACAGAGGGTGGGGAATTCCGCGCGTTTTGTTAACTTTCGAGCGCAGAGATTTTGAGCTGGCGGGGAACCCTTTGGGATTGGAAGGGTCAAAATGGATGCTCGCGAAGCGGGCCGTAGGTCGCTGGGGATCCGGCATCTGTTAAGGTGCTTGAAGGGTGGGTTCTTCTGCACAAGCATTCTTCGTGAGGTTGGGCTCATGTCTCCCGTGCTGTGGCAAGCGATTGGGTACGCCTGTGGGATCTCGCTGGGGATCCTGGGGTTGATTGTCCTTGTCAACGTTCTCGTGGAATGGCTGGATCGGCGAGAGACCCCGGCGAAGCCGACCGAGCCGCCAGAACCCTGCAGCACACCGGAGGGATCCCAGTCGGCATGAGTGACAGGGTTCGCGTTCACGTCTGGATACGGGGGCGGGTTCAGGGCGTGGGGTTTCGAGCCCACACCGAAGCGATGGCTCTCCATCCGGGTGTTCAAGGGTGGGTGCGCAATTTGCGGGATGGTCGTGTAGAGGCTGTTTTTGAAGGATCCCCTGCCGCAGTGGAGGCGATGCTGCGCTGGTGCCAACAGGGCAGCCCCGGTTCGGTTGTGGAGGCCGTTGAGCAACGTTCTGAGCCGCCGGAAGGTCTAGCCACCTTTGAGATTCGCCCTACCGTTTGAAGGAGTTTGGCTGTTCCAAGGATTTCTTTGACCTGCAGCACTTCAGCTTCGTCCGCTGGTTCTGAGCTGCCGTCCTCAGAAACTGCCCATGAGCTGGGATCCCCCAAGGTCGCACTAGAATGGTTACACCGCAAGTTTTTCCCATCCCATGACTGTTGCTGCCCCCGCCAAAGTGCAATATGAAGCTGTGATCGGGTTGGAAGTTCACTGCCAGCTCAGCACCCGCTCCAAGATCTTTTCCAGCAGCGCGACGGCATTTGGCGCTCCCCCCAACACGAATATCGACCCGATTTGTATGGGCTTGCCCGGCACCCTGCCGGTGTTGAACGAAAAGGTGCTGGAGTACGCGGTCAAAGCCGGTTTGGCCTTGAATTGCACCATTGCCCCCTACAGCAAGTTCGACCGCAAGCAATACTTTTACCCCGACTTGCCCAAAAACTACCAAATCTCGCAATACGACCTGCCAATTGCCACCCACGGCTGGATCGAGATCCAGCTCAGCGACGGTCGCACCAAGCGCATCGGCATCACCCGTCTGCACATGGAAGAAGACGCGGGCAAACTGGTACATGCTGGCAGCGATCGCCTGTCGGGATCCAGCTATTCTTTGGTGGATTTCAACCGAGCGGGGGTTCCCCTCATCGAGATCGTCAGCGAGCCGGACATCCGCAGCGGGGAAGAGGCAGCCGAGTATGTGCAAGAGCTGCGCCGCATCCTGCGCTATGCCGGGCTGTGTGATGGCAACCTGCAGGAGGGATCCCTGCGCTGTGATGTGAACATCTCGGTGCGTCCGCTGGGATCCCAGACCTTTGGCACGAAGGTGGAAATTAAAAACATGAACTCCTTCAACGCCATCCAACGGGCCATCGAGTACGAATTCAACCGCCAGGTCAAGGTTGTGGAGGCGGGCGAGCGGATCGTGCAAGAGACCCGCCTTTGGGAAGAAAACAGCCAGCGCACCATCAGCATGCGCAAGAAAGAGGGATCCAGCGACTATCGCTATTTCCCCGAGCCCGATCTGCCGCCCATTCGCGTTACCGAAGCGCAGAAAACCCGCTGGCAGGCAGAGCTGCCGGAATTGCCCGGTGTGAAGCGGCGACGTTACCAGGAGGTGTACGGTCTCTCGGTGTACGATGCCCGCTACCTCAGCGATGAACGCAACACCGCCGAGTACTTTGAAGCCGTGATCGCCGCCGGGGCCGACCCGAAAGCAGCCGCTAACTGGATGATGAGCGACATTGCCAGCTACCTCAACACCCACAAGCTGGACTACCCCGACATTGCCCTGAAGCCGGAAACCCTGGCCGAGCTGATCGGTCTCATCGAGCGGGGCACCATCTCCAGCAAAATCGCAAAGGAGATCCTGCCGGAACTGCTGGAAAAAGGCGGGTCGGCCCGCGCCCTGGTGGAAGCCAAAGGCATGACCCAAATCTCGGATAGCAATCTTCTGGAGCAGATAATCGCTGAGGTGTTGGCGGAGAATCCAGAGCAACTGGAGCAGTATCGGGGGGGTAAAACCAAGCTCTTCGGCTACTTTGTCGGGCAATTGATGAAAAAAACCCAGGGACGGGCGGATCCAAAGCTGGCCAACGACCTGCTCAAGCAACACCTCGACGGCTAGCTCCAAGCATCGGTGAGGGAATAGCCCAACTCCTGGATCATGCGCCGCAGCAGGGGCAAACTCAGCCCGATCACATTGCCAGGGCACCCCTCGATCCGCTCCACAAACAGGCTGCCACGACCATCGATGGCAAAACAGCCGGCACAGGCCAAAGGCTCACCGGTGGCCACATAGGCGCGGATCTCCTCGTCGCTGGGCTTGGCAAAAAACACCCGCGTCACCGCATAGTGGGTGAGGCGACGGTTCTGCTTCGTGTCAATTAAGGCATGGCCTGTGTAGAGCTCTCCCACTTCGCCCCGCATTTGCCGCAAGCGCCGTTCCGCCTCTAGGGCATTGGGCGGCTTACCTAGGATCTCGCCATTTAGGTAGAGCACAGAGTCGGCCCCCACAACCAAGACGGGCTCCCGTTGCTGGGCCGCCACCACTTCGGCTTTCGCCGAGGCCAGCTTCTGCACCAGCTCCACCGGATTAGAGCTCTGGATTTGGCTTTCGTCGAAGTAGCTGGGTTGAACGCGATGGGGGATCCCGGCAGCCTTTAACAATTGGCGGCGGGCAGCGGATTGCGAGGCCAGTACGATAGGAGGCAACATCGACTCAACACCCAAAGCCTGGACGTTTGCTGGATGGAAGTTCGCTCCATGAGCTAGTTTCCATTAGCTTAGTTAGTGTGCGCCTGATATGCGCCGACGAGTGGGCGCCGAAAGGAAACTCTCTCGATATCTTCCCAGCTGGATCCCGTTTGTGACCACTCTCCCCACCCAAGCTGATCTCGATCTTGCCCATTCTGGGATCCTCCAGCGCTATTGGGGGGATCAAGACACCCCGGAAAGCCGCTGGGTGAATTTGTTGGTGGCGGTGTTGGTTTTCTGTTCATCCACCTTCTTTGTGGTGGAAACCTATCCCATTCCCCCTGAGGTACGTCTTTGGCTGGAGCGGGTGGATCGCCTCATTCTCGGCTTGTTTGTGGTGGAATATCTGCTCCGACTGGCAGCGGCCCCGCAGAAGTTGCGCTATGTCGTGAGCTTGTATTCGCTCATCGATTTGCTCGCCATTTTGCCTTTTTTTGCCGGGCTAACCGATATTCGCTTCATTCGCATCTTCCGTTGGTTTCGCATTTTGCGGCTGCTGCGCCTGGTAGAGGGCAAAACCCTGTTTGGGCAAGTGATCTCCGCCGATAGCCGCATTTTGCTGCGCATTTTCTTCACCCTCTTTGCCATTGTTTTCGTCTACTCTGGGCTGATCTATCAGGTAGAACATCCAGTGAATCCTGGTGTTTTTGCCACCTTTTTGGATGCTTTCTACTTTTCCGTCGTTACCATGACCACGGTGGGGTTTGGGGATCTCACCCCCAGTTCTGAGCTGGGTCGGTTGCTGACGGTGCTGATGATCCTGACGGGGATCGCTCTAATTCCCTGGCAAGTGGGGGAGCTGATCAAACAATTGGTGAAAAGCGGCAACTCGGTGCAATGGGCCTGCCCAGGGTGCGGTTTGTCCCAACACGATGGGGATGCCCAATTCTGCAAACGCTGTGGCACACCGCTCTACCCAGGCAGTTAAGCCTATCGGGGTTGGCCCGGCATTTTCAGAAAATTTCCTGTGCCAAGGCAACAACAGGTTGACCAAGAAAACTGGGTTGCAGGCCCCGCCCTTGAGGTCGGCTTTGTGCTGTGGTGCTGAGGAAACTCCGCCAACTTGAATAGGGCGTAGTGTCAACAGAAGAAGTATCTGGGAGTTCATCCCAGTGGTTGGGGTCATGGCATCCCCCTTCATCCGTAAGGATGAGGTAGCCCAGGAAGTGGGAGTCATCCTGCGACCTGGGAAAGAACCCTTGCCCTCCAGGGCAGGGAGAATGTCAACCAATCCCGAACCTGCCGTTAGACCCAGTTGGGGAAAGCTGAGAAATCGTTTAAGATCGTTAACGGTAACCCTCTGAACAACTGGGTGGTGCTCGGCATGGCGGTGCAAGAGGAGGTTTTTTTTGAGGGTGGCCCCCACAGCGGAGATTTGGTGCTGAACTCCTTCATTGGGGCTACGCTTGTCGGCTTGCCTCTGTTTGTGGGGGCACTGGTGCGCAAGCTGTGGGTACACTATCGGATTACCAATCGTCGCATCACCGTGATCGGGGGGTGGGGCGGCAAGGAGCGCTCAGACGTGATCTACAGCGAGATCGCCAAGGTGGTCATGGTGCCACGGGGCTTGGGCGTGTGGGGAGATATGGTGCTCACCCTCAAGGATGGCAGTCGCCTGGAGATGCGGGCCTTGCCTCGCTTTCGGGAAATCTACAACTACATCAACGAGCGGATTGACGAGAAGGCCAAGCAGGTGAGCGGCCCAATTGGCAAAAAACGCCGCTCTGCCCAGTCCTGACCGTGCCTGACCCTTGGGGATCCCTTCCTGTGGCTGTCCCCACTCTTCCCAGCCGGGATCCCGCTTGGCCTGAGCGCCTAGCCCTGGTGCACGAGTACCTGATCTGGCCGGGGGGATCGGAAAAGGTTTTGCAGGAGCTGGTGGCTTTTGCCCCACAGGCCCCCCTTTACGTTAGTCTCTTCTCGGCTCACACCCTGCCGCCGAGCTGGCAGGAGCTGTCGATTCACACCTCTTTTTTGCAAGGCTGGGCCAAGTGGCTGGGGGTGTTGCGCCCTGACTACCACGCCCGCCTCAAGTATCTGCTGCCCTGGATGCCGTTGGCCTACGAGAGCTTCGACTTTTCGGGGTATGACTGTGTGATCTCCAGCAGCCACGCCTTTGCCAAAGGGATCCTGACGGGAGCCTCTACCCTGCACCTGAGCTATATCCACAGCCCCACCCGTTACCTGTGGGAGAACCGGGAGCTGTATCTGCAGCGAGAAGGGTTGGGGGGAATCGGGCCCATTCGCACAATTAGCCAATGGCTGCTGCACCGCCTGCGCCAGTGGGATTTTCTGGCAGCTCAACGTCCAGATCTGTTGATCGCCAACTCCCAGCACATTCGCCGCCGCATTGCCAAGCTCTACCGCCGCGAGGCTGTTGTTATCTACCCGCCCGTTCCGCTGCAGGGGTTTGAGCCGGTGGCGGATCCCAGTGGCGATTACGACCTGGTGGCGGGCCGATTGGTGCCCTACAAACGGGTGGATCTGGCAATTGCCGCCTGTGAACGGCTGGGTCGTCGTCTGCTGATTGTGGGAGAAGGGCCGGAGCTCCCTCGGCTCAAGCGATTGGCGGGGCCGCAGGTGGAGTTTTTGCCCCATCAACCGCAAGCCCGTCTGCAGGAGCTGTTGGCCCATTGCCGGGTGCTGCTGTTCCCGTGGGAGGAGGATTTCGGCCTGGTGCCGGTGGAGGTGCAAGCCTGTGGTCGTCCTGTGGTTGCCCTCAACCGGGGAGGTGTCCGGGAGACGGTCATCCACGGCCAAACCGGCATCCTCATCCCCGAAGCCAGTGTGGAAGCGTTGGTGGAAGGGCTGCGCCAGGCAGATCGACAGGACTGGGATCCCCGGCGGATTCGGGCCCATGCTCTGCAATTTGCCCCGGAGCGATTTCACGCCCAATTGGGATCCCTGCTGCGCTGGGCTTGGCCTCGTTTTCAAGCCGGAGAACGGTTGGATCCCCGAGAATGGAGCCCTCAGTAGGGCCGCCGCTGCACAAAAGCCGGCAACTCAATCCGGCTACGACCGCCCGTTTCCGTCCCTGCCTGTGAAGCGGCCAAAGCGGAGCGTTTCAGGAGCTTTTCCGCCCGTTCGCGCCAGCGGTGTGGAGCACTTTCTTCCCGCTCTTCCAAAGTGAGCGGCGGGATCCCTGTGGTGGGTGTTCTCCAAGTGGTGGGTCGGCTGTTGGGTGCCGCCGGGGAAGGAGCAGACTCGTCAGCCGCTGCAGGAATCCGTTCCTGGTCGCGCCAGCGGTGCGGAGCACTAGCCGGATGATTCGACCTGGGCTCGACAGCCGCTGCTTGGGGGGAAAGCGAGGCTGACTGACGCAGTGTGGCCAGTTGCTCTTCCAGTTCTTGGTTGCGCTGCTGCAGCAGAGCTACTTCCTTTTCTTGGGTTTGCGCGTAGGCGTGGGCCTGCACGCACTCGGTTTTCAAAGCCATCACCTGCTGCTGCAACTTCTCGATCTGCTTTTGGCTGACCAGATGATGGGCCTCGGCCAGTTCTCGCCCCCGCCGGGCTTCTTCCAGGCTTTCTTGGGTGCTCTGCACCTGCTGCTGAACTTCCTGCCACTGGGCAAGGGTGGGACGCTGGGCCAACTCTTGGATAAGCTGATCCCGCTCGGCTCGCAAAGCACCAAGCTCGCGAGTCAAAGCCTGCACCTGCTCCTCCAAGACCAGGATTCGCTGCGCCTGCGAGGACTCTGTCTCCCTGAGGTGGGCGGCCTGGGCTGCTTCCGCTTCCAGTTTGGCAATTTGTTGAGCTTGCTCGGCCTGCTGTCGCTGACTCTGCTGCAGCTCTTCCAGCAAGGTGGCCCGCTCGGCCTTGGCAAAAGAGGCTTGTTGGCGCAGATGATCCAACTCCGCTTGCAAGTGTGCCCATTGCTCTGGGGTAGGGCGCTCTTCCAATTCGCGAATACGTTGCCGGGCAGTGTTCAGGTCAGCTTCCATGTGCGCCTTTTCGGTTTCCAGATGGGTCTTCAAACGTTGCCATTCGGCTTCGGCTTGGCGGTGGGCAGCCTCTAGCTCTGCCCGTAGGGTTTCCAGTTCTTGGGCAGAAGGTCGAGCGGCCAACTCTTGGACTTGCGCTTGCAGTTGCGCTTTTTCCTCTTCTAGCTCTTGTATGCGGAGCTGCAATTGGGCTTGCAAAAGCTGTACCTGCGGCAGCTTGACGGCGTATTCTCCCAACTGGTTGGCCTGCTGTTTCAGTTCCAGGAGCTCCTGCTGCAGTTGGTAAAATCGGGCCGGATCGACGCGCCGCTGCAATTCCGCCTTGAGGGTTTCAATTTCCGCCTGGCTAGTTTGCAACTGCTGCTGCAGAATGTGGTAGTGCTCCAGCGTTGGACGGCGCTCCATTTCCCACAGGAGATTCTGCAGTTCTTCGATGTGCTGTTGCTGAAGCTGAAAAGCCTCTAGGGTAGGGCGCTGGGCCAGCTGCGCTTTCTCTTCTTGACAGGCTTGCAGAGCGTGATCCCGTTCTTGAATCTGTGCCTGCGCTTCCAGCAGTTGACGTTCCAGGCGATGGGTACACTCAATCTGCTGCAGCGACAGCGCTTCCGATTCTGCCAGGGATCGCTCTAAGTTGCGCACACGCGCCCGCAAAGCTTTTAGCTCTTCTTCCCCTTCCATATCCAGGCTGCTCGACAGGTTATGGGCCTTACTGTAGCAGATGGTTTGGGCAAAAATCCAGCTTGCCACTATGTGTGGCGTGAATTTTTAGTTTTTCTCGAAAAGGACGCTAAGCCTGTTATCCCCACCCTCTATACTGAGAAGGTGAGTTTTCAGATTGAACCCTGTGATGAAGCTGGGATCCAAATCCTGGGGATGGGCGCTGGGCCTGCTGGGCGTGGCCTTGGTCGGTTGTGGTGCCGATGCGCTGACGGCCAGTACTCCGCCGCCGCCTTTGATCACCAGCAGCGATATCCCTTCTGTGGTACATCGGAACGGCTTTTTGGAGCTGGGGGTTTCGGTATCGGTGCCGGGCCGGATCCCGGCGGAGCTGGCGTTTCAGGTGTCGTGGTCGGGGATTGAGGTTCAGACGCTCTCGGCAGCGCAGGTGAATTGTGTGTCGGGAGAGGTGTCTTGTACAACCCGCTTCCGCATTCGTCCTCCCCTAAGCTTGGTGCCCGGCTCCTACCTAGTCAGTTTGCGGGTCTTCGACCGGTTGGGCCAAAGCGCTGTGGTGACCGGGACGGTGCTGCTCAGGGATCCCTGAGGTCGCCCTATCCTTGCCCAGCCTTGACGGAAGCGGTGCGGTTCCGGCTCGCATAAGCGTTGCGTAGCAACATAGGGTGTCGTAG
Source organism: Thermostichus sp. MS-CIW-25 (assembly GCF_054060015.1). Lineage (NCBI taxonomy): Bacteria > Bacillati > Cyanobacteriota > Cyanophyceae > Thermostichales > Thermostichaceae > Thermostichus > Thermostichus sp. MS-CIW-25. Next base: position 107,831 of record NZ_JBSSCS010000004.1, on the reverse strand, counting down.
GCGTAGCACTTTTGCCCGGATTTTGAAAGGGATCAGCGGGGGGGAAACACTTTTTGGCGAACGTCGTCGGCGAAAGCTTCCACCGCTTCTCGGATTGCCTGCCTCAAGTTGGTATAGGGCTTGGCAAAAGGGGGAATCCGCTCGCTCAGCCCCAGCAGATCGTGGGTGACCAAAATCTGCCCATCGCAAGCCGGCCCGGCCCCAATGCCCAAGGTTGGGATCCCCACTTGGGCCGAGATTTGGGCAGCCAATTCCGCCGGCATGTGCTCCAAAACCAGGGCAAATGCTCCTGCTTGCTCCAGGCTGAGGGCTTCTTGCCGCAGACGCTCGGCCTCTGGAGGGTTTTTTCCCTGCTGGCGATAGCCTCCCAGTTGATGTTTGGCCTGCGGAGTGAGGCCGATATGACCCAAAACCGGGATCCCTCGCTGCACCAGAAAGGCCACCGTTTCCACCATGTCGGGGTAGCCCCCCTCCAGCTTGACCCCGTTGACTCCTGCCTCCTTCATCAACCGCCCTGCTGAGAGGAGAGCTTGTTCTTTGTGGACTTGATAAGTCAAGAAGGGCAAGTCGGCCACCAAAAAGGCCCGTTCTACCCCGCGGCGCACCGCCTGGGCGTGATGGAGCATCTGTTCCAGCGTCAGGGGCAGGGTGCTGGTATACCCCAAGTGGGTCATGGCCAAGCTGTCGCCCACCAGGATCAAGTCGATCCCAGCCTGATCCAAAATCTGAGCGGTGGCGTAGTCGGCAGCCGTGAGGGCCACCAAAGGTTGACCCGCCTGTTTGGCCTGGCGAAAGTGGTGAATGGATAGAGCAGCCATATCCCTATGATCTCATCTGGGCGTTCCCGCCAGCGGTGCGGAGCACTTTCCCATCAACCCCATCCCGTGGGGGAAGCAAGCTTGGCTTTGAGGCTGGGAAGAAGCAGGAGACTCGGTTTGCCGTTAAGATGGTAAAGCCCCACAGCTGACTGGAAGGGTGACAGAGTGGTTGATTGTGACGCTCTCGAAAAGCGTTGTGACTGCAAGGTCACCGTGGGTTCGAATCCCACCCCTTCCGTCTTCAGGCATACAGTTTTAGAACGCCTTGCCCAGCTAGGGCCTCTGGGATTTTTGGGGATCCCACCCAAGCCCTTCGCATCAGCGGTGCGGTTCCCCCATAACACTTTGGCATGGAGCCAAGGTCAAGGTTGGATGGGGTTCTTGGCCTTTCTTCTAGAGTCTTATGTTCACCGCTCCTGCTCTCTCTGCCCAACTGCATCCGCTCATTCAGGGCTTATCTGAGGCAATCCTGAACGTTTGGGGATCTACCCTCACCCTAGCCCCCTATCCTCTGCCTGAAGATCTGGGCTACGTGGAAGGCCGCCTAGAGGGTGAGAAATTGCAAATTGAAAACCGCTGCTACCAAGGGGATCCCTTTCGCAAGCTGCACCTGGAGCTGGCCCAGGCCGGGCAAAGCCTGGACATTCTCCATTGCGTTATGTTTCCGCAGCCGCAGTACCCGCTGCCGCTGTTCGGTTGCGACATTGTGGTCGGTCGCGGACAGGTGAGCGCCGCCATTGTCGATCTCTCGCCGGTGACCCCCAGCTTGCCCGATCTCTACATCCAAGAGCTGGAAGCGTTGGGATCCCATCTCGTCCCTTTCCAACACCGGCGCCGGTTGCCGGAGTGGGGCACGATTTTTTCTCCCTACTGTCTGTTCGTGCGTCCTGCCGACGAAGCAGAGGCCGAGCGCTTTTTACACTTTGCCTGCCGTTTCCTGGAAATTCACTGCCGGCTGGCGCAGCAGATCCCCCCACAGACGGATCCCGGCCAGATTTTGGCCCACTACCAGGGGCAGCAGCGCTATTGCAGCCAGCAACAGCAGAACGACCGCACCCGCCGCGTTTTGGAAAAAGCTTTTGGCCCCGCCTGGGCAGAGCGCTACATGAACACCGTCCTTTTCGATTTGCCTCCCAGTCCCGTGCAGATCTAGACGGGATCCCCTTGCAGCCGCTGCTGGATGCTCAACGCCAATTTTTGCCCTAAGAACTCCGGCATGGCTGGAGTTGAATCCGGCCCTAGCAAGTAAAAAATGAAGCGCGTTTGCTTGCGGCGGAGCATCAAGTTGAGGTTAACAACGGTCAAATCCTCCTGCGCGAGGGCCGTCATCACCCGGTAAAACGCGCCCGGCTGGTTGTCCACATCCACCAAAAGTGTGGGCAAATGAAACACTGGGTCAAAATAAAAAGAAACCTGCGCCTCTTTCAGGCCGGCCTTGAGATCAAACTCCAGCGCCAAGGTTTCGTGAACGCGAAACACACCCGCCAGGCATTCGTGAATGGCCCGTTCTAGGCTGAGCTTGGTTTGGGAAGAAAGGCTGTGGCCATCGCGGGAGACAATGGTGCGGATAAACACCAGGTGCGGTGAGTAGATCTGCCCATAGAGATGAATGCCATGCACCGAGAGATTAAAAGCAGTGAACACCCCAAACAGATCGCTGAGCAGAGAAGGTCGGTTGCGGTAGGCCAGACAGACCACCGTCTTGCGACCTTCGTCCTGCACCTGTACCACCGCCTTGCGGGTCTGGTAGAGGGTGTAAGCCAAGCGCAGATTTTGGGCCTGTACCTCGCTGCTGACAAACTGGCTGTAAAAAGGCGGAAAGCTCTGATTAAAACGCCGCATCAGAGCGGATCGCGTCAGCGGGACGGAGTCCTTGCGGGTGCTGACTTTGAGCGGCTGAAGATCTTCATGGGCAGCCCTCTTCCGCGCTTCCCGATCCCCGGCAACTCCTAGAGAAGCCACCTTGGGCTGGGGAGTGCCCTGCTGTGCTGATTGCTCATCAGTTGACATCGACCTTGCCACCTGCGTTGCTCCTTCTCCATCGTTGCTCAGTACGCCCCAGCCAAACCCCATCTATCCGCAAAATCACTGAGGCTCGGAACGAATGTCGACGCTGTATCCAATTCTTGTCCAATGCTTTTCAGTTCAATTTATCTCATAGGGCTAAGCTGGGCATCTGAGGAGCCAGTGGGGGCATCCCCCAATTGGGGGGATCCTTCCCTTCTTCGCTGCTGAACCGACGCTGTGAGCCTTTCAATCCCAGAATAGCCAGAATAAGCCTAAACTATGAATTGAGCAGAGCGCTGCAATTTTTGATATAAAGTGCCGCATTGAGTGCTGGCCGGCTGGGTGACATGAAGCGCTATCTTGTTGGCCATCACTTTGGTTTTTCCCTAGGTTTGTGAAGGGATCCCTGTGAGCAGAACTGTTGCCAATCCCACTCCGTTTTCGCCCGCACAAGCGCTGGACCCCGCTGGTGCTTGGTGGGATCTCAGTCTCATCGCCTCCCCTGCCCAAGAAGACCTGATCTTTTGGCGGCTGGAGAGTTTTGGCTGTCGGGGCATGACCAGCCAAGCCTATGGCGAAGATCAGATTTGCATTCACGCCTATTTGCCTTGGCCTCACGTCAGCCTCCTGGATTTGGCAGCCCTCTCCCTGCGCCTGCAGCAAGATGCCCTCATTGCCGGTCAGCGGGTTCCGAAGCTGCGCTGGGAACGCATAGAGGCGGAAGATTGGAGCAGCAGTTGGAAGCAGCACTGGCAGCCCCAATGGGTCGGGGACAAGTTGCTCATTTGTCCGGCCTGGCTGGAGCCGCCCTCTCACCCCGGTCGTCACCTGTTGCAGCTGGATCCCGGTATGGCCTTCGGCACGGGCACTCACCCCACCACTCAGCTCTGTCTGGAGTCGCTGGAAATGCGTCTGGAGAGCTGGGGAGGGGATCCCCCGGCGGCGACGCTGGCGGATGTGGGCTGTGGATCCGGCATTTTGTCGTTGGCGGCGGCCCTGTTGGGGGTGAAGCGGGTGTTTGCGGTGGACGTCGACCCCCTGGCGGTGCAGGCCACGATGCACAACCGCGATCTCAACGGCCTGACGGATCGCATTGTGGTCGCTCAGGGCAGCCTGGAGCAGATTCCCGAAATGGTGGATGGGTTGGTGTGCAACATCCTGACAGATGTGATCCTGGATATGATCCCGGAGTTTCGGCTGGTGGTGAAGGAGGGGGGATGGCTGATCCTCAGCGGCATCCTCATCGAGCAGGCCAAGTTGGTGGCGGAGATGCTGGAGGCCAACGAATGGGTGGTGGCAGCCCTCTGGCGACGGGGGGAATGGTGTTGTCTGAACGCACGCATGACCTGAGCGCTTTGCCCCGGTTGGCGATTGACCCGGCGCAGCGGGATCCGAGTGGTGTTCTCCATTTAACCGGCCCGCAACAGCACTACTTGCAGCGGGTGCGCCGCCTCAGGCCGGGGGATCCCTTTTTGGTTCTGGATGGCTCAGGCAAGCTGTGGGCGGCCCATTGGCAGGCTCAGGGATCCCAAATTGTGGGCGAGGTGGAGACGCTGCCGCGGGAATTGCCCGTTTTTTTGCATCTGGGCTTGGCGGTGGTCAAAGGGCAGGGGTTTGACGAGGTGCTCCGCCAGGTTACCGAGCTGGGGGTGGCGCGAATTACCCCCCTGCTGACAGAGCGCACCGTGTTGGAACCGGGATCTGGGCGGCAGGAACGCTGGCAAAAAATTGTGCGGGAGGCCGCAGAACAATGTGAGCGGTTGCGCTGGCCTCAGGTTGATCCCCCTACCCCTTGGACAAGTTGGCTGGCGGAGCTACAAGCCGTTCGCGCTACTCGGACGGAGTCCTTTTGGTGGGGTATAGCCGTGGCTCGGCACAAAGCGCCCCCGCTGGTGCAAGCCCTGCCAAAGCTCAGGGATCCCGTCTTGGCCATAGCCATCGGCCCAGAGGGGGGCTGGACCGTTGCCGAACGTCGGCAAGCTGAGGAATATGGGGGGGTGTGCGTCTCCCTTGGCCCTACCATCTTGCGAGCCACCACCGCCGCTGTTGTTGCCACCAGCCAAATTGCTGCCACCTACTCCTTTCGCGCCACTCGGACGGAGTCCTTTTTGGACTGGAGCTTGGATTCAGAGCCCTTGGGCTTCGTTAGCGACGGGGAGCGCTGTCGCCGATAATCGATAATGAAGCCGTTCACGTGAGCGGGAGGGAGTCCTTTACAGCAGGCCGTGGTTTCGGGCGCGGCCAAGGCCACCCTAGCGAGGGAGAACGGGAATGGAGACGATCCAGGCGGTGCGAGGCACCCGAGACATTTTGCCGCAGGAGGTGCGGCTCTGGCAGCAGGTGGAAGCCAGCGCCCGAGAGATCCTGGGACGGGCCAACTACCAAGAAATTCGCACCCCCATCCTGGAGTTGACGGAGCTCTTTGCCCGCAGCATTGGCAGCGCCACTGACGTGGTGGGCAAGGAGATGTACTCCTTCAGCACCCGTGGCGAGCAAGAGGTGAGCCTGCGTCCCGAGAACACGGCGGGCGTGGTGCGGGCCTACATTCAGCACGGGCTGCAAATGGCTGGAGATGTGCAACGCCTTTGGTATTGTGGGCCGATGTTTCGCTATGAGCGTCCTCAGGCGGGGCGGCAACGCCAGTTCCATCAGTTGGGGGTAGAGCTGCTGGGCAGCCGAGATCCCCGCGCCGATGCGGAAGTCATCGCCTTGGCCTGGGAGCTGTTGCAGGCGGTGGGGGCGGAGAACCTGAGCTTGCGGCTCAACTCCTTAGGGGATCCGCAGGACCGGCGGGCCTATCGCCAGGCCCTGGTGGACTACCTCACCCCCTTGCGGGAAAAGCTGGATCCCGACTCCCAAGAGCGCCTCACCCGCAACCCGCTGCGCATTCTGGATAGCAAGGATCCCCGCACCCGCGAGATTGCCGAGGGGGCCCCCAAGCTGCCAGATTACCTCAGCCCAGAATCGCGGGCTTTCTTCGAGCAGGTGCAAGATCACCTGCAGATGTTGGACATTCCCTACCAGTTGGATCCCTACTTGGTGCGGGGCCTGGACTACTACACCCACACCGCCTTTGAGATCGTCTCGCCTGACTTGGGATCCCAGAGTACCGTCTGTGGGGGCGGTCGCTACGACGGCTTGGTGGAAGAGCTGGGCGGGCCTTCAACCCCAGCGGTGGGCTGGGCCATCGGCATGGAGCGGCTGGTGCTGCTGTTGCAAAAGAAGCAAGGGGAGATCCCGCCAACATCGGTCGAGGTTTACGTGATCTCCCGTGGGGCGAAGGCTGAGGCCCAATCCCTCCGGATCGCTCAAGCGCTGCGCCAAGCTGGTTTCTGCACCGAGCTGGATCTGAGCGGCAGCGCCTTTGGCAAGCAGTTCAAACGGGCCAGCCGCAGCGGCGCAACTTGGGCTGTTACGCTGGGGGATGCAGAAGCTGTGGCCGGAGAGGTACAGCTTAAGCACCTGCCTACAGGGCAACAGCAAACCCTTTTGCAAGCCGATCTGGTTAAGTATCTGGCATCCCATTCGGGTCAGCAGTGCGGAGCACCTAAGGTGATGGAGCCATGTTGAATTTTTGGGTTCGGCGCGACGGCCAGGAAGACTGGCAGCCGGTACCAGCCGAGGGCGCAGTTCTGGAAGAAGATACCTACACCATTGTTGCCCGTTCGCCTCAGCCCCACTTCACCATCACGGTGGAAGTCCGGCAGCGTCCTCTGTCGTCGCAGAATCAGGGCCCTGACACCGCCCCGACTCCCCCACAAGTCCAAACCCGTTCTGTGCGCACCAACGATGAAGGGATCGGCATTATTTTGCCTGCCAGCCGCCTCACCCCTGGGTTTTGGGAATTGCACTGCCGAGATGCCGACTTGATCGCAGAACTGTTCGGTGAAACCGAGTTGGACAATTGTCTCCGTTTTCAGGTTGTGCCTGCCCCTCTGGAGCCGGAACGAGGGATCCCTGCCCCGGTGGCTGAAGAGGCCGGGTTTGAGCCCCCCCAGAAAAAAGAGGTCGCCATCCCGCCAGAGCTGTTTTCCCTAATGCACAGTGAATTGGAGGGATCCCCGGAGGAGGTGCTGGTGTTGACGGGGCGGATCGGCTGCAGCGGCGAGCTGCGGGTACAGGTTTGGCCAGAAGGGGAGGAGAGGCCGCTTTTCCAGGGACAACGGCAAATTCAACTCCCGGCGGGGGCGCGGACGGCGGTGTTCAGCATCCCCATCACCCTGCCCAGCCAAGTGTGGGCCCGTCCTTTACGGGGAGAACTGGCCCTTACTCCCTCTTCCTGGTGGGATGCAGACCGGCCTTCCCAGCCCTTGACGATTCCGTTTTCCGTCCGCTGTCGAGACCTTCGCGTCAGCGTTGCGGAGCAACAAGGCGGAGAGCTGCCTCCCGCCTCCCCTCCGCGTCAGTATTGGGGAGCAACAAACATCCCACTGGCCCGGTTGCGGGAAGACCCCCCCTTAACCTTGCTGTCTCCCGAACGCACCCTGCAAAAGCTGTTGCGCATCTGGCAACGCAGCGCCCCCATTTCCGTCAGCGTTGCCGAGCAACAGCGAGAGGAGGACTCAGCTTCGCCCGTTCAGCCCGCCGAGACCCAAGCCCTCCGCTCCTTCCCGGAAAAGGATCCCCTGCCATCTGCGCCCAACCCCTCCGCTCAGCCCCTACCCGAAGCAGAGACAGCAGAGTTGCCATCGCCCATCTCCTCCCCTTCCCCACCACCCCAAGCTGAGGCCATCTTGCCAACGCAAGCGGCAGCCGGGATCCCAAGTAGCCCTGTAGCTCCCTCTGAAAACTCGCTGCTGCCCCCCGCTCCGCCTGGGGTTTGTCCAACTCCCCAACTGGTGGTGCCCGAGCAACTCCGAGCCGGAGACAATTTCGATGTGGTGTTGCGCTTGCCCCCCACGACCAACCCTGCTGCAGGCCATCAAGCCCCTTTTTGGATCAAGTTTTGGGTGAAGCACGGGCGCACTCGCTCTTTGGTGGATGGCCCCCGCTGGTTGCTGGACTTCTCCCGCGACGATCAGGGGCAGTGGCAAGCTTTAACCCGCATGACCATTCCCCCAGGCGTCCCCGAGCTGATCTTTGAAGCTTGGGCCGTCAGCCCGGATCGCCAGCAGCAGAGCGACCGAGTTACAGAGCACCGCTCTATCTTGCCTTAGGGATCCCTCGCTCTTGAGTCCTGTTTAGTCTTGGACGGAGCGCACCATCAGCACGGGGCAGCCGATGTGAACCCGCACATAGTCAGAGATGGAACGCCCCAACAGCCGATCCAAATCGGGAATGCTGCGGGCAATGGTAGGTCGGCGGTCAGGGGATCCCATCACCAGCAGATCGGCCTTGCTTTCTTCAGCCAGGCGGACAATCTCCGTAGCCGGATCCCCGACGGCAGTTAACACTTGGTGGCCGATTTGCCGGTTTTTGAGGATGTCGATTGCCCGATCTAGGGCCTCATCTCTGCCTGGGTTGTCGGCATCCAACTGCACAGAGGCCAGGAAGATCTGGGCCCCTTGAATGCCGGAGATCAAGTCAAGGGCCGTGGCAAAGGCGGCCTGGGCAGCGGGGGAGTTGTTGAGGGCCACCATGACATGGCTGGGGTATTTGACGTAGGCGTCGTCTTTGACCAGCAGCATTGGGCAGGAGGCGAGCTGGAACACATATTGGCTCACCGAGTTCTGCAAAATGGCCATGATGCGGTTGCGCCCCCGGGATCCCATCACAATCAGCGGATTGGGCAGGGACTCGGCCACCTGCAGCACCACCACCTTGGGATCCCCTTCCACCAGTTGCGTGCTGATCTTTAGCCCTGGGCGGGGGGGGAAAGTCTGCAGGGTTTGGGCCAACAGTTCCTGCCCCTTTTGCCAGGCAGCCCGCATCTCCTCGGCAGAGGTCTGGGAAGGCACCGCATGCAGCAATGTCACGTGGCACTGGGCAAAGGCCGGCAGAGACAGAAGGGTATGCACCATTTGCTCAGTGGGGCCGCTGCCATCGATGGCGGCAATGAGGTTCTCAAATCGAGACATGGGATCCGTTCTCCGGGCCGTAGTTTGCCAAGACTCATCCTAGATCTGCCCCTGCGGATCCCTGTTACCGTAGGGGATATCCTGCAACATTTTGTTTGGTTTCAGTAACTTAGCCACACATAGCCGGTAAAGCCGCCGCCGGCGTTGGTGTTGCGACCGGTCAAGAATTGAAACCCCCCCAAGCCCAGCGTTAACCCTCCCTCCAGCCGCCAGTTGAGCTGGCCAGAAAGCTTGAGGTTGTCGTAGTCGGGATCCTGAACGGCCAAGTCCCCGAACAACAAAGGCGCGCCGTTGCCCAACGTAAAATCCCCATCCAGGGCCAGGATGGCCTGCAGCTCAGGAGTCAGGTCTGCCCCGAAGGTCAGGTTGGCCTTGACCCGATCCCCGGGATAGCCCAAGTAATCTCGGAACGTGAGGCAGGAGTCGAAAAAGGCGGGCAGGGATCCCAACTGGGTATTGGCCGCCACCCCAACTTTGAGATCGTAGCCGAAAACACCGTACCCCAAGGGCAGGGGGATGTCTCGGGTGGCGTATCCCGGCGGGATCAAGGCCGTCAATTGGGCCGAAAGGAAGGGATCCCCGTTCCCCCAAGTATGGCGCAGGCCCAGTTCCAGATCCCGCAGGCCCTGGTTGCGCTGGGTAACGGTGTCAGCCCCGCTGGCAAAGCGATTTTCGATGAAAACGTAGCTGGTGTTGAGGTTGAGAGTGAGCTGATCGCTAAGGCCAGTCTCGGCGAAAAGGTTGAGGCGGGTTTCTCCGTACTCCGAAAGGGCCGGCTGCAGGCGTCCCCCCTGATCAAAGCGGGTGCGAGGCCGATAGACCTCCGGCTGCAGCGAAAAAAAAGTCTTGCCGGCACCGCGGGGAAAACCGCATCCTGCCCAGGCCGGCAGCTCCGGCGGCATTGCACTAACCACCAGACTCGCCAGCAGGCTTGCCCTTAGAAATCTCAGCTTCTCCATGGCAGGGATCCCGGCAGCTTCAGGGGGATTGTATCCCTAGGATCAAGATTTGGGTCAAGATCCGGGACAAAACCAGCTCTAGAACGACTGCTAACTATGAGGTGGCAGCCGGTAGGCCCACCTGTGCCCGGAATTGCCGCGCTGCCGTCAGCGCCCCATAGGGATCCCCTTTGTAGAGGCCGTAGTGCATGAGGGAAAAGCGCCGCAGCCCCAGTTGAGACACTTCCTGCAGCCACTCCGGCTGGCTCATGAGCTGAAAGTCTGTATGGACGGTGTCGGCCCGTCCGCCGCTGGGGTGCTTGTCCTTAATCGATGGCTCGTAGTGGGCCAACATCAGGTTGGAGTGGATAGGGGAAAACAGGCGGCAACAGAGGCGGATTTGCTCTGGGTTACCGGGATCCGGGCCGTTCAGCTCTGGGTTAAACTCCCCTGGCCGCCGCTGGCGCATCGACTGGAAGGCGATCCCGTCCATCCAGCTCAGGGTCTCGGCAAAGGGCTCCACCATGCTGCGGCCTGCCCCCCGGGAAGGGTCGTCAAAGGTGGCAATCCAGCCCCCCCAGCACAGGGCTACTTCGGCTGCCGGCAGCCGCTCCTTGATGGCTTGGCGGGCTGTGAGGACATTGCGCATTAGGGCTTGGTAGTAGAAAGCAGTGTCAGCGTTGTAGGTATCTGCTGGGATCCGCCAATAGGAAAACTCCGTGGCCAGGCTCCAATAGGTAGGGCGGCCTTGGGGGTTGGCTTGAGCGATATAGCCGGCCAATTCGGCTACATCCTGGACAAACTGCTTGGAGATGTGGTAGTCGCCGCAGGGGCGGTGGGTGTCGTCTTCCCAGGTGATGATGTGGAGGGTATAGCCCCGCTCAAACCACTGCCGCAAAAGCCCGGCCTGGTGCCAGTTGCGCCAAAAGGAGAGATCCCCCTGGCGGTGATCAAAGCTGTTCAGCCAGCCGCTCAGGAAATGGGGATCCCACCCCTGCGCCACTGCCGCCACCTGCGGATCCGACTCGATTTCCCAGAGGAAGCGACCGGGATCCTCGCCAATGCCCACCTGCCAGCGGGCCAGCAGCTCTGACAAGTTCATGCTTCCCGTCTCGGCATTTTCCGGGCTGCGACTCCCCTGCTGACTCAAAAACTCCTGGCCACAGCCGGCAACCCCATAGGCAGCCAGCAGCGCTCCGCCCGCTTGCAGCACCTGTCGCCGCTGCCAGGATCGTCTCCTTTTCATCTCCTCTCCTCCTGCGGTTCCTCTTGGTGTTGGCGAGCCCACAGCCGCACTTGGGGGGAGCTATAAACCTCCCTGAAGCCCGGCAGCCCCTCAAAATTGAGCTCAGGCCAAAATTGCAGGATGCGATCGGCGCTCCGCAAGGGATCCGCCAGCCCCGCTACCAAGAGGTAGTCCACCCTTTCCTGGGGATGCTGAAGGGCCAGGGCAAACTCGTACTGGTGAGGAGTAAGGAAAGAGCGGGGATCCCTTGCCCAAAAGATAGCCTCAAAGTGGATGTCGTCGTCCACCAGCACTTTTTGTCCGGGCAACAGGTGGCGATAGAGATACTGCCCAACCTGGCGCTTTTCCTGCCGCAGCCTCCGCCAGTCTTCTAGGGCTTGCCCAGCAGAGGTTACTTCATACAGGTTTTGGGCAGCTTCCAACTCGCCACTAAGGGGCACTACCCCTGCCACCAGCCGCTCCCAGAGATCCCGCTCCTCGGCCACCAGGGGCATGAGGAAACCCGGCTCTTGGCTCACCCCATAACCGGCAGTGAGGCAGTTCAACCCCAAGAGGGCAGTGATCAACAGACGCTTAGCCCAGCCGGGGCCGGCTCCGCGACACAAGTAGGCGCCCATCAGCAAAGGCAGCGGCACCCAGAAAAGGCCAAAGCGGCTCAGCTCCCGCAAAAACAGCCCCTGCCCTAGAGAAGCCAGCAGGATGACCAGCGGCATCCCCCAGACCAGAGCCCATACCCAGCGACCCGGGCCTCGGCCCAGCAGGGATCCCAGCCCCAACAGCAGATAGGCAGGGGCCAGCACCGCCAGCCATTTCCCAGCCTCCAGCACCCCCCGCCAGCCACCCGCCTGCTGCAAGTCTTCCCGCAATTGCGGCAGCCGCAGACCGCTGCCCACCTGGTAGGTGAAAGCCCAGGGATCCCCTACCGACAGCCAATTCACATACAGCCAGCTCAGGATCAAGGCTAGGCTGACAAAGCCGGCCACCAACAGCGAGGCCCAGCGAAACCCCCAGACTTCTCGGCGAAAGGCCACCAGCAGCAGCATCCCCGCCCAGGGCAGCAGCCATCCGCTTTCCCAGCGCAGCACCATCAGGGGCCCCAGCGCCAGCCCAACGAGCAGCAGCCTCAGGGTAATAGGCAGCTCATCCCCTGCCGCCACTGACTTCCCCGCTGCTCGTTTCTCGTCAGCCAGGGGAAACAACAAGGCCATGTTTACCCCCAGCAAAAGCGAGGTGGCTGTCCAAACAGGGCTGCGCAGCAGCATCAAGATCAAAGCTGGCTGCAGCATCATCAACAAACCCCACAGCCAGCACCATCCCACCTCCACCGGCAAACGGCGTAACTGCCGCCACACCCAGCCCAGCACCAGAGAGCCGAAGACAGTCTGCAACAACAGCGGGGATTGTCCCAGAATGGCCGTAGCCAGCACCAGCAAGGGAGGAAAGGTGGTGCCCACAATGGGCAGGCGCGGATCCGGCCCCAAGGCGGCCACGGATCCCTTGTAGCCGAGAAACTGCATCTCCAAGCTCACCCAGCTCCAGCCTTCCTTCAAACCCCACAGAAGGCCAGCCAGCAGCAGAAACAGGATCCCGGTAGACCCGAAGAGCCGCAAGAAAGCCCTGAGCTTGGTGAGAAACATGGGTTGCTTTAACGACTTCAAGAAGTTAGAAGGCAACTCATTCAACAGCGAATCAAGCCTTAAGAGTTGTCTGATGAGAACAAGTTTCAGAAAAAAAAGTATGGGGATGGGCTGACGTGTCTGGGAACTGGACACAGGGCTAGATTAGCATTCCCTGGCCTGAGAGACTTTATCTACGAGTTTTGGCGTAGGCCAATTCAGCCATATTGTCGATGAGGAGGTCTCGGATTCTGAGAGAGGATGGGGACGACTTTGCAAGGACATGATCTTATGTTGCAGGCTGTGCGGGACGTGAATGAAGCAGCAGTTCCAGCGCTTGAGCTAGTGCCCTCTCAAGCAGAGACCCGTCCCTGGGGATCCTTCTGGGTTTTGGATGAAGGCCCGATGTACAAGATCAAGCGCATCGAGGTGAAGCCTGGCCATCGGCTCAGCCTGCAGATGCACTACCACCGCAGCGAGCACTGGATCGTGGTCAGGGGCACAGCGAAGGTTACCCGTGGAGAAGAGGTGATGCTGCTGAGCTCCAACGAGTCCACCTACATTCCCCCCTGCACCAAGCACCGCCTGGAAAACCCCGGCACCCTTCCCTTGGTGTTGATCGAGGTGCAAAACGGGGAATATCTCGGGGAGGACGACATTGTGCGCTTTGAGGATGACTACGCCCGCCAGTAAAGGGATCCCCTGGGCATCCGAATCTACGGTTTGTGCGTAAAGACCCCCGAAAGCTTACAGATTTCTGCATGTCGGGCAAACTTGGGTCAGGTGGGCCAAGGGGCTTGCCTGCCTCAAACAAGTTGGGGATCAACAAGAGGGGGTCAAGGTGATGCAGAAGGCAAGACAGTGGGCTTTGTGGGTTGCCGGTTTGCTTTGGTGTTGCGGGCCGACGGCTGTCCACGCAGCGGAAGTCATTTCTCTGCAAAGGCTGGGCTACGACCGCTCGGTGCTGCTGCAGGGATCCAACCCGCGCCTGGATGTTACTGTCCCTGTCCCCCTCAACGGCCTTGACCCCGAGGCCAGCTTTGTGCAGTTGCGGCTGGATCCCTCGCCGGTGTTGAAACCTACGTCCACGGTGCGGGTGCTGATCAATGACGAGCTGGCGGGTATCTTCCTGGTGCAAGATCTGCGGCAGGAGCCGGTGGTGCGAGTGCCCATCCCCAGCTTGGCCGCTGGCGAGCGCTTTATCACCTTGTCGGTGCAGCCTTTCCTGAGCATCAGCGACGATATTTGCGCCGACTTGAATACCGGCAATTTGCTGCTGACGGTAGGGCGGGATAGTTTCTTTGAGCTGGTGCCCCGCGCTCCCGATGCCACAGTGGCCGGTTTTCTGCGTCGGCTGTACCCTCAGCTTACTCTGGTGGTGCCGGCTGACCTCACTCCTGAAGCGGCGGAAGCAGCCCTTTGGCTCTACAGCTTGCTTTCTCATCTGTTTCCGCAAACGCCTATCCTGTGGAGCAATCGTCCGGCGCAAGGGCCACAGGTGATCTTGGAGCCGGCGGACTTCACCCCCCACTTGCAGCATCAAATTACCCCAGAGGGATCCCGACTGCGAGTGGCCGCCCGCCGGGAAGCTATTCTTGCTCTCTATGAAGAATGGAAGCGGGCGGGGCTGGTCAGCCGCGGCATCCAGGTGACAAGGGTGGCGGATCTGGAGAGAGCGCTCAGGGCCAACCGCCTCAGCCTGCGAGAGCTGGGGATCGTGGATCCCATGTTGCGGGGGTTTGGCAGCCAGTCTTTGGTCTTCAACTTCAACCTGTCCCAATTGGGGGGGCGGCCGCGGGATCTGGCGGCGCAACTAGACGTCATTATGAACCCGGTGGATGGCCGAGTGGGGGATCGCCTCACCGGCTACGTGTTCTTGAATGGCGTTCTGTTGCGCACCTACAACCTGACAGGCCGCACCCAGCTCAACGAAACTGTGACCCTGCCCACCCGCCTGCTGCGCCGCTTTAATCAACTGGAGCTCCGCTTTGACTATGGCGCCAGCCCCGGTAATTGCCAGGGATCCCTGACTCCGCTGACTTTGCAAGTGCGTTCCGATAGCTCTGGCTTTATCTGGAGCGGCTACCAAGCCCCTAGCGGCGAGCTGCAGGAGATCCCGGCGGTGCTTCGAGGATCCGGCCAAGTGTGGGTAGGGGATCCCCAGTTGCTGCCAGCTACTGCTTATCTCTTGGGTGCCCTTGGTCGTCTGTCGGCACAGCCCTTGTTGCCCACCCTCCAGTTTTTGCCGGAGGGGAAATCCCAACTCCAAGCAGAGAACTTTGCCTGGCAGGTGATCGTAGCTGGGCCGGAGCAGGTGGAGCTCAACAGCCCCATCCGGTTGGGATCCCAGTTTGAAATCATCAATCCCCTGAACCAGCAGGTTGCCCTGGCAGCTCAGCCTCAAGAAAACCTCGGCCTTTTGCAGTACTTTCTCCTGAAAGGTAAGCCGAACCTTTGGCTTTCCTGGTGGGGATCTGACCCGGCTTTGGCAGAGCGCCTCAGCCGCGGCCTTGCCGATCCGCGCACCCGCCTGGCCAACCAGCTACAGGGAAACGTGCTCACCGCCTATGCCGCTGCCCCCGATCTCACCCAAGTGCAAAGCTGGGATCTCACGCCGGCAGGCTATCGAGTGCGCTACCCTGGTCGCTTCAGTTGGCAGCTTTTGTTGTGGCAATACCGCTATTGGTTAGTGCTGCTGCTGGCCCTTTTGCTGGCAGTAGGAGCCTGGAATACCTACCAACGCTTGGCCCGCCGCCCTGAGTCGCCCACCCTTTCCTAGGGGGGCTAGTCATCGACTTCTGCTTGAGCCAGACTGAAGCCAAACCCAAACTTCGAGGCCATGCTGCAGTCGATTAAGTCCTGGCTGGTGCAGACAGGCTACCTCACCCGGCAGCAATTGGCTGAGGCTGAGGAGTATCGCGAAGCAGCTAGTTGCTCCTTGCCTAGGGCTCTTTGGAGCTTGCGAGTCATGCACCCGGGCAAGTTTGTCAACTTGTGTCGCCAGATTCTGGACCGGCCTAGGCTGAGAGACTGGCTGCTCAAGCACTCCCTAGATCCAGAGCTGCCTTGGCTGATTGAGCCTATTGATTTGGTGCCGGTGCGCTTTTTGCCCTGTGGTTGGCTTGACCCGCAAACTGTTGTGGTGGCCACAGAAGAGCCGGGCTTCCCCGCCATTTGGCAGTCTGTGAAACACCTGTGCCCGGAAGCAGAAAAACTCTGGGAGATCCCAGCCACTGAAAAGCAGATCCTGACGGTCATCCTTGAGCGCAAGCTGGCCGCCGAGCTGCTGGGCAGCCGTCTTACCCTAGAGCAGTGGCAGCAGGCTTTGGAGATCCGCCGCCGCACCGGCTCCAGCCTGGGGCAGGTGCTGACCCGGCTGAGCTACCTCTCCACCCCCGAGTATCTCAGCATCCTAACCCATTTGCTGGGCTACCCCGCTGTCTCAGAACTAATGGGGACAGGGCTGCTCCACCGCGACGAGAGCCTGAGCCGGCAGTTTGATCCCGAGGTGATGATGCGCCACCTCTTCTACCCCTTGAGCTGGACGGATGAGCACACCCTTACAGTGATGGTCAATGACCCCCTGGACTGGGCGGTGGATGAGCTGCTCTACAGCTGGCGGCCAGGCTTGCGGATTGAAAAGGTGCTGGGCACCGAGCAGGATATCACGCAGCTTCTCAGCCAGGATCAAGGACCTAAGCTGAGCCAAGAAGCTGTGTACAAGCTCATGGCCCGCCTGCCGGAGGAATCGGCCTCGCGGGTGTTTACCCCCTCCCAGATTGCGGTGGGCTACGGCCTGCTGCTGCTGTTGCTCTGGGGATTGGCCACTGCTCCCTGGACGACTCTAACGATCTTGGTGCTGCTGATCAATCTTTTTTACGTCGCTTCGATCCTGTTCAAACTGCTGCTCAGCCTAGTGGGATCCGCCGATCGCTTCCACCAGATTACCGATGAAGAAGTGGCCGCCCTCGATGACCGCACCTTGCCCATCTACACCATCCTGGTGCCGGTCTACAAAGAACCGGAAGTGATGCCAATTTTGATCAAGTCTCTCTCTAAGCTGGATTACCCCCACGAGCGGTTGGATGTGCTCATCTTGCTAGAAGAAAACGACCGAGACACCATTGAGGCAGCTCGAGCTGCCAAGCCCCCCCGCTACGTGCGCCTGCTGTTGGTGCCCGACAGCAAACCCAAGACCAAGCCCAAAGCCTGTAACTATGGACTGGCCTTTGCCCGCGGCGAATACTTGACCATCTACGACGCTGAAGATATTCCTGACCCAGACCAACTCAAAAAAGCAGTCATCGCCTTCCAGAAAGGGGATCCCAGCTTGGTCTGCGTCCAGGCTGCCCTCAACTATTTCAACCGCAACGAGAACTTCCTCACCCGCATGTTCACCCTGGAGTATTCCTATTGGTTTGATTATCTTCTGCCGGGTTTGGAAACTCTGAAAATGCCCATCCCCCTGGGAGGCACTAGCAACCACTTTCGCACCGACCGCCTGCGGGAGCTGCAGGGATGGGATCCGTTCAACGTCACTGAAGACGCCGACTTGGGCATCCGCGCCAGCCAGCACGGCTATACGGTGGGGGTGATCAACTCCACCACTTATGAAGAGGCCAACTGCGCTGTTAAAAACTGGATCCGGCAGCGCTCCCGCTGGATCAAAGGCTACATGCAAACTTGGCTGGTCCACAACCGCAACCCCCTGCGCTCCTTGCGCAAGCTGGGCCTCAAAAACTGGCTATCCTACCAATTTTTTATCGGGGGCAGCTTCTTTACCTTTCTCACCAGCCCCATCATGTGGCTGCTGTTTATTTACTGGCTGCTCACCCGCGCCCATTGGCTGCAAAACCTATTTCCCAGTTGGCTGGTTTATCTGGGCTTGTTTAACCTCCTGGTGGGCAACGCCATTGGGATTTACCTCAACTTGGTGGCCGTTTTCCGGCGAGGGTACTACGATCTGGCCTTCTATGCCCTGCTCAACCCCATCTACTGGCAACTGCACTCTATGGCAGCTTACATGGCTCTGTGGCAGCTCTTTACCAAGCCCTTCTACTGGGAAAAGACCATCCACGGGCTGAGCAAGTTTACCCATGCCAAAGTCCAGGAAGCTGCTCATAAAGCAGCCTAGGCTACTGAATCGGTTTCCCAAGCAGTGGCGACGAAGTGAGGCCAGCCAGCACCCCTCAGAAGCTGTAGTCCGAATCTACGATCACAGCGCAACCACGGGGGTGGAGACAGCTAGCCATAATCACCTTGACGGAAAAGTTGCCCTCGTAGGGCGCCTGCACGATGGGGAAATCGTCCAACAGTTCATCTGCAGCCACCACCCGACCGCTGGTATCGTAAAGCACTAGATCCACATCGAAGCAATCCTGGTCGCACTGCGCCCAGATGTTTTCACCTCGGTAGAAATAGCCTGTAACTACGGTCGATTGTCCATTAAGAAGCCACAAACTACGGCTCTGAGCCCAAGCGGCAGCGCCCCCAACAACCGTGGCTGCCCCTATTAAGCTTGCCATCAACCAGCCCCGCATCGAAGCCATAAGACTGCCCTCCCTACTGAAAAACGGAGAAAGAATAGATTTTCTACAGGGATCCACCTCAACGCCCACACTCTAGCACCCAGATCCGTTTCTCCCGAATGATTCAGATCACGTTAAGGATCTTAAGAATCTCATGCTGAAAAAAAGGGATCCCGAGTAGAGCAGGGATCCCTCAATTCTGACCAGAAATCCGGCGAAGCTCCCGCATCGGTCTGGCCGACTTCTCATTGCGGCAAATTCAGTTCCCCCCTTCGCCCTAAGGGATCCGTCAAAACACTGCCGGTAGGGCCTTTGATTTGAATGGTGCAGCGGCTGCCGGACACTTCAATAACGTTGTAGTTGGGCACCGCCAGCTCCAAAAAGCGCAAGTTGCCCGTCGTTACCCCTGGGATCCCGCTCACCTGGGGATTGGCCGGGTTCACCGGTGCCAAAAAGCCGTTCACAATTAGGAAAGGGAGGCTCGTTGGCACAACTGACTTCCTCGCAACTCCCAGCGAGCTAGAGTTTTCAACGTAAGTCAAACGTATTCATGCCCAGCGTAGTTTAGTGTTCCCTTGATTAGGGTCTCGCCCGGGATCCAAAGTTGGTCCTGGGGTAATCCCTACTTTGAGTCCTCCCCTCTTGACAAGCTAGAGAGGCTAGTCTGCCGCTCATCCCGAGGAAGCTCCACCAAAATGACAGGGATGGAGCTGGTTTCCAACACCGCCTGGGAGGTGGATCCCACCAAAACCTGCTCCCAGCCGCGGTGGCCCCGCTTGCCCATGACGATGTCGGTTACCTGCCGCTCCTGAGCTAGGGTTACGATGGTCTCTGCCAAGGGCCCCGAGGCCAAGCAAAACTGGTGGCGAATGTCCGCCAAAAGACGCTGGGTGAGTTGCCGCAACAGTTCTACCCCTTTCCCCTGCGGCTCATCGGTAACATGCAACACAATCACTTCCCCATCCACCCGCCGCGCCAAATCGGCCACCTTGCGCAGCACGGCTTCGGCCAAAGGGGAGGTGTCCACCGCTGCCAAAAAGCTCACCTTGCCCTGGCTGCCTACCTTGGTGGGATCCACCTCTCCTTTTTCCAAAAGCCGGGGAGCACACACCTGGGTCAGCCAAGCACCCAGGGGGGCCGTGACCAAAATCGACAGAGCCGCCAAAGCCAAAATGATCTCCCCACCGGGGATCCCTTGGGCCAAAGGGATCCCACCAATAGCCGCCTGCACCGTCGCCTTGGCCATGTTGCCCGGTAGCAAAAACAGCCGCTCCCGCCCGTTCCAATTGCTTCCCAGAGTGGAAAGCCACCAACCCAGGCCCCGCCCCAGCAGCAGACTCAAGGTCAAGAGCAGCAAGCCCGGCCAAAACACGGATCCCAGCACCCCCAGATCCAGCGACGCTCCCAGTAGCACAAACAACACGATCTCCGCCACCGTCCAGAGGGCATCGAACCCACCCCGCAGCCGCCGCGCCAAAGGGGCATCCAGCTCAATCAGAAAAAACCCCATGGCCATCACCGCCAGATAGCCGGAAAAATAGGGCCACACCTGCGGCGCCAGCACCAGCCCCAGGGCCATACAGGCAGCCAGCAGCACTTCCTGCACGCTGTTGCGAGTCCAGTTTTGTTGGGTTAGCAGCGACACCAGAACCCGCGCCCCCAGGTAGCCTATGGCTATGCCCAGCAGGATCTCCATCCCCACTTGGAACGGCAGCCACTGCAGCGGCGATAGCTCCAGCCCCAGCAGGCGAACGCTCTCTGCAGAGCCCTGGCCCAAAAAGCTGAGCAACAGGCTAAACCCTAAGAGCAGCAGCACATCGGAAAGGGCGCTGCCGGTCAAAATAGCATCCGGGATCCCCTTGGCCACCCCCCAGCCCAAACTCTTGAGGCGCAACATCCCCGGCACGATCACAGCCGGCGACTCTGCCCCGATCACACAGCCCAGCAGCAAACCGGTAGGCCAGTCCAACCCCAGGATCCCAGTGCTCAACAGGGCCACTGCCACCGCCTCGCAGGCTGCCGGCAAAAACCCCAGCCGCAGGGCTACAGACCCTTGCTGGGCCAGCTTCTCCCGATCCAGCCCCAGGCCCGCCTTCATCAAAATGATCATCACCGCCACCAGCCGCAGATCCCCCGCCGCTGCCAGCACCTCCGGGGATAGGACATCTCCCAGCAAGATCCCCACGAGGATCATCCCCAGCAGGGGGGGCATCCCCAGCCGACCCACGATTTGGCCGACAAAAAAGCCCATCACCAAGATCCACAGCCAACTGCCCAGCATCACCAGATCCTCATCTCCTTGTCGTCAGGGTGTTGAAGGGCAGCCCAGGGAGAAAAAGCCATCCGCGTCAGGAGTGGGAGCACCATCGCGTCCGCAGGGTGGGGCCTCAAACAAAGCCAAAGACCCCTACCCCCTGGACTTGCCCAGAAGTGTAGGAGTCATCAGCCTCAGCTTTTGAGGTTAGAACCCTCTTCCTCTATAGAAAAATTCCAAGTGAGGCGGTTGCGGCGAACTCCATCGCCGGTTGCCGGAGCACTACTCGAAAGCTGACCGGCAACTTACTTGGCACCTAAGATATCACGCTTTGTCTTCCACTGCAATTAAGCGATAGGGGTGATCGGGACACCCAATAGAGCGATAGAAATCGCTGCACACATTGTGGGTGAGGCGGTCACTCATACCCCGGGTTACCTGCTGCACCACTTGATGGGCCACCCGATAAACCAACTTGCGGGGCAGAACCTGCAAAAACCTGGGCAAAGCCAGCCAGATCTCCAGATGAAGAGCCCAGTGAACACGGGTGGTGGGCAGGTCTTTCAGGGATCCCTGTAGCTCCTCCAGCTGGAAATCGGCTTGGCAGCTGACCCGGTAAGGCATTCCTTCATCGCCGGGCAACTCAATCGAGGTCAGACAAAACCGGTAATCTTTATCCGGCCAGATCTTGACCCCAAAACTGGGCTCCAGCTCAAACCCCAGCCCGCCCATGCGGAAAAACTGCAACCTGTAAGTCTCGGCAGACAAAGCTTCCACCTGCAATGGCCTGAAGCACCGCTGGATCCACTGGGCGTGGCCTCTCAGGTAACGGGCCAAGGTCTCCCGATCCGTCTCCAGATCCACTTGTCCACACCGCGTGGCTCGCAAATCCAGGTGGGCTTTGTCCAGAGAGGGATCCAGAAGATCAGGGGCGCCGCCTTCGGAGGACACGGCCCTTTCACTTGGCGGAACGGCGGGCTTGGAGCTGGCGATAGACATCCTTAATATCCACCTGATAATGAGCAAGAGCCACGAGGCAGTGGTACCAGAGATCGGCCATCTCACGGGCCAAAGCCACGCGGTCTTGATCCTTAGCCGCCATCACCACCTCAGCCGTCTCCTCGCCAAGTTTCTTCAAAATGGCATTTTCCCCCTTGGCTAGCAAGCTGCTGGTGTAGGAATCGGGACGGGGATCCGCCTGGCGGGCCTTCACCACAGCAAACACCTGAGACAGAGTATCTGCTGCCGGGATGGGATCCCTTTGATCCCCTGGCAGTGGGCGGAAGAAGCAACTGCGCGCCCCCGTGTGGCAAGCCGCATCTCCCACCTGCTCCACCAAGATCACCAGCGCGTCGCCGTCGCAGTCGTAGCGGATTTGCTTGACCCACTGCACATGACCGGAAGTTTCCCCCTTAGGCCACAGGGCCTGGCGAGACCGGCTCCAGAACCAGGTGCGGCCCGTTTCCAAAGTTTTCTGCAGCGACTCCCGGTTCATCCAGGCCACCATCAGCACCGTCCCATCCAGGTAGTCCTGCACAATGGCCGGGATCAGGCCCTGTTCGTTGTAGCTGAGGCTGCCCAGCCAGGTGATCTCCTCGGGCAGAAGCGATCGAGGGGGATCCGAGGAAGGGTTGAAGGCCAGAGCAGCAACCATAGAGCAGCGACCTGAAAAACCGCATTGAGAACAGGATAACAGAACCAGCCCTCGCCAAGATATCCTTGACAACCTCAGCCAAGGGGTACCAGTTCCCGTGCCGCCAGGGACAGGACCACCTCTTCTCCCTCACCGGCCAGAGTCACCAGCCAGCGGTCGCGGTTTTCACGGGTGAGGACGATCCCCAGCCTCCCCTTAACAGAAGGAGGATACAACAGCCGTACCCACATGCCCGGCTCGAGCTGGACAGCCGACCGCAGGGGATCAGCCGGGTTGCCGAGAATCCGCTTCTCCATTACCCAGGTCGCCCCAGGGTTCTCGGCCCCCCCTTCAGCAGCAGATGTCATGACCTCCCTCAGCACACCTCTCCTAAGCACCACCGGCAGGGTAAACAGCAAACTTAGCCCCCAGGGCTAGAGGCAAGCCGGACTTCTTCGGCCAGGATAGACCCTCTGTTGCGGAATGGCTGTATCGCAGATTACCGACTTAACCCGGAGGTCGGGCTGGGAGCACCGGTGTGGGGTTGGACAGAAGCGCTGGGCAGCAGCTTACGCTCCGGCTTGCGCTCTAGGAGCAAGGCTGACCGTTCCAAGCGCGTATCCACCAGTACCGAGGGAGAGGCCAAGTTAACGCGCTCCAGCAGGCGCTGCAGCAGTTGAGCATCGAGGATGTCCACGCTGTGGGGGGATGTCGCCGTTCCGGCCACCAGGGGGGTGGGGGTGGCTTGAGGAAGGGATCCCTCAGCAACAGGTTCTGACCCATCGCTGGGCTCTTTTAGCACCAATTCCGCCATTGCCTGGGCCACCTCTTGACCATACACCCCATCAGGGCCCGAAGGGAGTAGATCCAGCCGTCCCTGCTGAGCGGCCAAACGGCTCAACCCCAGTTGCACAGCTACCACCGCTGCCCCCCGATCCCCCCGCCTCAACGTGCGTTGGCCGGCCAGAATGCTCTTGAGTTGGGCTTTGGCCGCCTCTTGCTCGCTGCCGGGCAAAAGTTGCACCAGCCCCTCCAGCCGATCTCCCTCAGAGCCAGCCTTGGCCTCGGGAAGGGGATCCCTGGCCCAGAGGCGGTTCATGTCGTAGAGCAAGATGGCATGGGGCACAGGACGGCTGGGCTGGTTGGGACCGGCATGGCCGGTGGCGAGGATCTCCCCTTGGTAGACCAGGGAGGTGCTAAAGCCAGAGTCCAGCAGCACGGCTTCCCGGATCCCGGTTTTGGGCAGCAGACTGGCCAGGATGGCGGCGTTGACGTGGGTTTTGGTAACTCCGATCACCACCCGCTCCTGGTCATCTACCCCAAAGAAAGCTCTGGGGCGAAACTCAGCAGCGCTGGCAAGGCGGAACGAGTTGATCTCCGCCGGAGAGAGGGCATGGCCATCCTTAACCAGCCATAGACCGGCCACAAACAGATCCGTGACATCCGGCATCAACTGGCGGATGTTCTCCAAGTGGGTCATGGTGTCGGGATCAAAGGGCACAAAGCGGAGGCGATCCCTGCCCAGCAGCACCAGCGGCCGGCCGCGGATTGCCTGGTCATCTTCGGGACGACCGGGGATGAAGGTCTTGTGGTTGGCAGCCATCGCCGGCCCCACCATGACGTTGCTGGCGGAGTTGATCCAGGGGATGGAGAAGAAGCTGCCGTTAATGCCAGCATCGGCCTGGTAGCGCTGGACCAACGTCCTGACTTCGTAGCGCCGTTCTGCGTGCACTGTGGCTGCCCGTCCGCCGCGGATGGTGAGCACCCGCACCCCGTCAATGATCTCGTCGGTCAGAGCCAGAGGCTGCGTCACATCCAGCCAGTAGTCGAGGCTGCGGCTGAGGCTAAAGGTGCGGGCGCCAAGAATGGCCTCGGTGAGGCGAAACTGGTTAAAGCGCCGCACCTCCAGCAGGTTGGGCGATTGTCCTGTAAAACCGGGATCCATCGTAAAAGACATCCGGTAACCGGCATGGGCCAGGTATTGCTTCACCCGATCGTCCCGGTTGCCTTCGGGATAGGCAAAGTAGTGGATGGGGTGGCCCAGCTCCTGCTCCAGCTTGGTCTTGCAGTCGAACACTTCCCGCCGCAGACGGGCATCGTCTAGCACCCGCAGATCAGGAGGATGGTTGACGGTATGGGCGGCAAAGTCGATCAGCCCGCTGGCATCCATCTCCCGCATCTGATCCCAGGTGAAGTGATCCTTGCTGGTGGGCACGCCGACAAAGCCGGTTTGCACAAAGTAGGTGGCGGGGTAGTTGTACTCCTTCAAAAGGGGGTAGGCGTTTTCGTACAGGCCCAGGTAAGCGTCGTCAAAAGTGAGCAAAATGGCTTTTTCGGGCAAGGGATCCCCGTCCCGCAGGTGTTTGTACAGTTGGTCGATGTGGATGGGGGTAAGTCCTGCTTGTTTAATGGCCTCAAAGTGTTGCCGCAGCTCCGCCACCGTAGTGTCGAACCAGACCTGTTTGCGTCCGGCCACCACATCGTGGTACATGATGGCGGGCACATAAGAAAGGCTGGCCAAGGGATCCAAAGCAAAGGGATCCCGCTCCAGTTGGGTCTCTAAGGAGATGGGCAAGCGCTGTTGAGCCGCTTTAGCGTGGGCGCGGGGGGCAGGGATCTCCGCTAGAGGTGGCGATAGCCCTGGCAAGCGGCTGACCCAATCGGGATGAGCAGTTGCCCAGGCTACCAGGGCTCCAGTCCCAAACCCCAGCAGGATCACCAGCAAGCTGAAAAAGTGGAACGACCTAAGGCGAGACTTTGCCGGCGAACGTCGAGGGGGATGGGGAAAGCTCTGTCGTGAAGTGGGTGAGGAGTATGGCTGGGATCCCTTTGTTGACCCAGAGCCTGAGTAGCCTTGGGGTATCGACCCTCCCAAGCGCGTCGGCTGTCGTCGAGATGTCATGGCCTCACTCCCCACTCCCAATTGCAAAAGCTCAGCCCTCGCCGGAACGCCTTTTCCTACCCAAAGCCCACCCCCAGGACAGCAGGAAAAGGCAGCCTTCCAGGCAACGGCAAAACCAACGCCAGCCTACCACCCCATCCTCAGGTTGGGGATAGGGGAGAAATCGCCGCATGCTTTCTACAGGGATCCCTCGTTGAAATTGTTTGAACCAGAACGGCCTGGACGGGTGGCCTGAAAGAACCCAGAACCTCCCAGGAAGCCGCCCGCTACTCAAGGGTGCTTAGCAGATTGGACTCGGCAATGCTGACGATCTTGCCTCCCATTTGGGTGATCCGTTTCACTTCTTGGGAAAGGCGGCTGAAGGGCACTTTGTACTCGACAACGCTTCTGCGCACGCCTCCTCCCACAAGGCCGGATACCTTGATGGTGAAGATTTTATCGCTATTCGGCAGCCCTCCTTCTGAGCTGCTGGCCTGAGCGACCTCTGGTTCTGGGGCCGATGCCGCTTGAGGCGCGGTAGCAGCGCTCTCCCGCTCTAGGAGCAGCCTCCAACTGCGGGGATAGGCGGGGGCCAGACGATAGACCACTTTGTAGGACCCGGTCGCGTGGTCATCCTCGGACTCCACCTTCACCACAGTTCCCGCTGGAATGTCCAGCTTGGCCCCCTTAGACATGACTTTAATTCCCGGCCAATTGGTGGGCACATCCGTCAGCAGCTCGACCTCAAAGGCTTGATCCCCCAACAACAACTTGGCCATCTCAACAACTCCGTTTTGCTCAGCATTCAGTGGCGGGAGAGCCGCCCACAACCACAGCTTCATCGTCAAACATTCTACCGTTGCCAGGTGCCCACCAGAAACCTCCTGCAGGCAGGGGCTAAACTGCTGCCTCAAAAGGATTTGAGCTGCGCTCGATCTGAGTGGACAATTTGGGGATCACCTGCAGCTTGAACTGCTGTTCGAAGACTTTTTTCTTCTCGTTCAAGCTCCACAGCTCCAAGGCGCAGTCATCATTGGGATGCCTGGGATCCAAAATCAACTCCATGCGGCGGGGGCCTTCTCCCAAGAGCTGAAAACGGCAGTGCAGCGCTTGGATGGCTTGCAGACGGCGGCGATCCAGGGCACAAGCCATGCGCAGCAAGGGGCTCAGTTCCAAGACGATTTGGCGATCCCGTTCGTCGGTGAGGCGCTGAAAGTTTTCGTGCTTCTTCTTGGGAGGCGATTTGCGGTGGTAGCGGGCCAAGTTGGCGATCACTTCCACCTCTTCTTCATTGAAGCCCAACAGTTCCCCATGGCGAATCAGGTAGTAGGAGTGTTTGTGGTGGGCGGCATGGCTGATAAAGTGGCCGCAGTTGTGCAGCATGGCCGCTGACCAGAGGAGGGCCCGCTCGCGGGATCCCCAACCATGCAACAGGCCGCGGGTCTGGTCGAAGAGGCTGAGGGCAAATTCGGCCACCCGTTCGGCATAGGGCAGCTCCACCTGATATTTTTCCGCCAGCTTGAGCACACTGCGCCGCCGCACCGAGCTGTGGTAGCGCAGCCGATCCTCAATCAAGCCTTGGCCGATCATCCAATCCACGATCAGCCCTTCCCGCAAAGCCCGTTCGCAAAATTGAACCCGCTCTACCCCCAGCAGGCTCATCACTTCCTCTAGGATCAGGGCGCCGGCCAGGATGATCTCCCCCCGTCTTTCCCCTAGACCGGGAAGTTTTTGCCGTTCGGCCACCGTCAGGGATCGCAGCTCTTTGATGTAGCCGCGCAAGGCTTCCAAGCTGAACTCATACCCCTGCAGGCGACTGGGGGGAGCGCCCAAACGACGGCGGGCATCCCACTGGGCCAGGCTCTCGACGGTGCCAGAGGTGCCCACCAAAGGCAGGGATCCCTGTTGTTGTGAAGATGCGACGATCCGTTTCATCTGCTCAATGGGGGATTCCAGCATGCCGCGGATGTGCTGGCGCAGGGCTTGCAGTTCGCCAGAAGCGGGCGGATCGTGGTGCAAAAAAGCCTGGGTTAGACGCACAGCTCCCACCTTGATGCTGCGCAGAAACTCCGGCTCTTGGCCGTTGCCCAAGATCAGCTCGGTGGAGCCACCGCCGATATCCACCACCGCGTGCATCCGGTTGTGGAACTCCATCGCCGAGAGCACTCCCAGATAAATGCGGCGGGCCTCTTCCTGCCCCGAGATCAACTCCACCCGCAGGCCCAGCTCCCGTTCAATCCGCTTCAAAAACTCCGGCCCATTGGGGGCCTCGCGCACAGCACTGGTGGCCACCGCAACAATGGAATGCACCTGAAAGCTCTCGGCAATGCGGCAAAATCGTTCCAGGGCCACTCGGGCCCGCTCCATGGCTGCAGGCGTGAGGGCACCCGTCTGGTTGCAGTATTCCCCCAGCCGCACGGTGGCTTTTTCGCGGGAGATGATGGTGAAGCTGGGGATACGGGGATTGATGCGCACCACCACCATGTGGAGAGAGTTGCTGCCCACATCGATGGCCGCCAGAACGGGGGCAGCCCAAGATTCAGGACGAGAAGCCGGGCCGGTTTCGGAAACTGGGGGAGCAGAGGCGACAGGGCATTCCGTGAAGTCGGTGCGCGAAGAGATCATGGCTCGGGTGTGGGGGTCAACCCCTTTAGGATACTGTGTACTTTCCCCCCTTGTTCCGGGCCCAGTTGTCAGGTTTGCGATTGACTCGGCAAACAGGGGAATTGATTAGCTGGGGATCCCTGCCGCTCTCGCCCCAGCCTAAGATAGGGACACAGTATTTGATTTGTTTGTTTCAAAGTAGGTTCCGATGTCTCAGCCAGCCGAATCACCTCAGAAGGCCAACAGCACCCTCAAACTGCTGCGCACTCACGAGTCTCCCCAACTGGAGCGCATCCGCCACACCACTTCCCATGTCCTGGCTATGGCGGTGCAAAAGCTGTTTCCCAAGGCCCAGGTGACCATCGGCCCCACAACCGACTACGGCTTCTACTACGATTTTGACCATCCCGAGCCCTTCACGCCGGAAGATCTGGATCGCATCAAAAAAGAGATGCAGGCAATCATCAAAAAAGGTTTGCCGGTGATCCGCGAGGAGGTGAGCCGTGAAGAGGCCAGGCGCCGCATCGAAGCCCTCGGCGAACCCTACAAGCTGGAGATCTTAGACAGCATTCCCGAAGGGGAGGTCATCAGCATTTACCACTTGGGGGATGAATGGTGGGATCTCTGTGCTGGCCCCCACGTGGAAAACACCCGAGATCTCAACCCCAGAGCCTTTGATTTGCTCAGTGTGGCCGGCGCTTATTGGCGGGGGGATGAAACCAAGCCGCAGCTCCAACGCATCTACGGCACCGCCTGGGAGACCCCAGAGGAGCTGAAGGAATACAAGCGGCGGCTGGAAGAAGCCAAACGGCGGGATCACCGCAAGCTGGGCAAAGAACTGGGCCTATTTTTGTTTTCGGATGAGGTGGGGCCGGGCTTGCCCCTTTGGACTCCGAAAGGAACTACCCTACGCTGGGTGCTGGAGGATTTTCTCAAGCAGGAGCAGCTCAAGCGGGGCTACCTGCCGGTGGTTACCCCTCATATTGCCCGTGTGGACTTGTTCAAGATCTCCGGCCACTGGCAAAAGTACCGGGAAGATATGTTCCCCATGATGGCGGAGAATGAGCAGGATCGCGCAGCCGAACAGGGCTTTGTCATGAAGCCGATGAACTGTCCTTTTCACATCCAAATCTACAAATCCGAGCTGCGATCCTACCGCGATTTGCCCCTACGATATGCCGAATTCGGCACCGTCTATCGCTATGAGCAATCGGGGGAATTGGGAGGTCTGACGCGAGTGCGTGGCTTCACGGTGGACGATGCCCACCTGTTTGTCCGGCCCGATCAATTGGAGGAGGAGTTTCTCAAGGTTGTCGATCTCATTTTGGTGGTTTTCGATAAGCTCAAGCTCAAGGATTTTCGCGCCCGCCTCAGCTTCCGCGATCCCAAGTCGGACAAATATCTGGGATCCCCCGAAGATTGGGACAAAGCCGAAAATGCCATCCGTCGCGCTGTGGAGAAGTTGTCGATGCCCCACTTTGAAGGGATCGGAGAGGCAGCCTTCTATGGGCCGAAGCTGGATTTTATTTTCCGCGACGCGCTGGATCGGGAGTGGCAACTGGGCACGGTTCAGGTGGACTACCAAAACCCACAGCGCTTTGATCTGCAATACGTAGCTGAGGATGGATCCCGGCAGCGTCCGGTGATGATTCACCGTGCTCCCTTTGGCTCGCTGGAACGACTCATCGGCATTCTCATCGAAGAATACGCTGGGGATTTTCCCTTCTGGCTGGCCCCGGAACAGGTGCGCATTTTGCCCGTTTCCGATCAGTATTTGGGCTATGCCACCCAAGTGCGGGATCAACTGCGAGAACACGGGATCCGCGTCCACATCGATGCCGACAGCGATCGTTTGCCCAAAAAAATCCGCAATGCCGAGAAGGCCCGGATCCCCTTCATGCTGATCGTGGGGGAACAGGAACAAGCGGCAGGAACGGTGAGCGTGCGCCAGCGCCATGGACAGGAGCTGGGATCCCTGACGGTGGCAGATTTCCTAGCCCAGCTACAGGCACTTGACTAGCCCGAGCATTCGGGATCCCCGGCTTGCGGCAATTGGGTTTTCAGAACTTGGAGCTCAAGAAAGAGCCTGAGTTTCCCTTTCTCAAGGGAAGCCAAGGGGGCTCATTGAAATCAGGGTTTGGCCGACAACCCACCATGTTCTCTAGGGATTTTCTGGAGAGGATCCTGCAACGCTTTAGGAGCTGACGGCTAAATCGATCTGTCGCCGAATGGATTGGCCGTTACTTTGGTGAATTGATTGATAGTTACTTTGAATTGCAGTGAAATAGCCTGTCGATCTAAGCTCCTCATCTCCCGCTCTGCGATTGTAGATAACAGCACTATGAATTGTAGCTTTTACTACAGTATTAGCTTCTCTATTGGAGATAGGCTTTTGTGCATTCAAAGTCTGACCGCAGAGTGATGACTCAAGGATAGGATCCCATGCCCAAAACGCTGTTTAAAGTTGACCTGACTAAGCCAATGGATCAACAGGATCTACCGGGTCACAACCGCTGGCATCCTGATATTCCCGCTGTGGTTTCTGTAAACCCTGGCGAGGTATTCCGAATTGAGTGTAAAGACTGGACGGATGGGCAAATCAAAAACAACGATGATCCTTCCGACATTGAGCAGGTTGACCTAAGCGTTGTCCATGTTTTGAGTGGGCCTATTTGGGTTAACGGCGCCCAGCCTGGAGATATCCTGGTTGTCGATCTGTTAGACATTGGGCCACTGCCGGGAGACGAGTGGGGGTTTACAGGTATTTTTGCCAAAGAAAATGGAGGGGGATTCCTCACCGATCATTTTCCCAACGCGGCCAAAGCCATCTGGGATTTTCAAGGCATTTACACCACTTCCAGACACATTCCCCATGTGCGCTTTGCCGGCATCATTCACCCCGGCCTCATTGGCTGTGCCCCATCTCACGAGTTGCTGGCGGCTTGGAATAAGCGGGAAGCTGAGCTGGTCGCTTCGGCTCCCGATTTGCGCACTTACGGCGCGGGGCTATCCGGCAATCAGCCTGTGCTGGCCGCCTTGCCCAATCCCAAGAACGCAATTTTGGGAACTTTGCCCAAGTCAGAGTATGAGCGGGTTGCTGCTGAAGCGGCTCGGACGGTGCCCCCGCGAGAGCACGGCGGTAATTGCGATATTAAAAACCTGTCTAAAGGAACACGGATCTACTTCCCGGTTTACGTGGAGGGTGCCAAGCTGTCGATGGGAGATATTCACTTCTCGCAAGGGGATGGGGAGATCTCTTTTTGTGGCGCTATTGAGATGTCGGGCTACATCGATCTCCACGTCGATCTAATCAAGGGTGGTGTTGAGAAGTACGGATTGGTTAACCCCATTTTTAAGCCCGGCCCTGTTGAGCCACGTTACTCGGAATACCTTGTGTTTGAGGGCATTTCTGTGGACGAGCTTACAGGTAAGCAGCATTATATGGATGTTCACATTGCCTATCGACGCGCCTGCTTAAATGCCATCGAATATCTGAAAAAATTCGGCTTTACGGGAGAACAAGCTTATCTGCTGCTCAGTTCTGCACCGGTGGAGGGCAGAGTGAGTGGGATCGTCGATATTCCCAATGCTTGCTGTACGGTGGCTGTTCCTACGCAAATCTTCGACATAGATATTCTCCCTAGGTGAATGTTATCCGATGCCTCGTTCAAGGGGGTGGAATAGGAAGATGCCGCTGTATGAGTTTAAGTGTCAAACCTGTGGGGAGTTTGAGGTATGGCGGCCCTTATCTCAATATCGAGATCCGGCCTATTGTCCTTCTTGCAATCAGGAAGGGAAACGTCTCATTTCAGTTCCCATGGTTCAGCTTTCCAGCTCTTTGCCTATTTCAAAGGGGGGAAGAGAACCCAAACTGATCAAGCGTGAACAGCACTCAAATTCTGATCCAAACTCGCCAAAATATCGCTCCCAATCCTGTGGGCGACCTTGGATGTTGCACCATTAGTTATTAGACATAGTTGTTTCAGGCTAGGGTAAGACGCCTGGGCTATTGAAAAAAGCCTTCTGGCCCCGTGCATTATTGCTCCGCAGCGCTATTGCTATGCCTACGGCACCCTGACGGGAACCGCAACGCTGACGCGACGATGCGACGACGTAACGACGTGACCAACGTTTTAGGTGTGGGTGCAGTGTCCCAGTTTGAATCGAAATGACCATAGTGCTTAGAAAAAGAGAGACTCTCACAATACCCCCAGAAATGCTTTCCTCTGGCATGGCAGTTCACAACCTATGCTGGAAAAGGCGTTCAAGAAGCACCTCATGAGTGGGCCTGATCCTTCTTTGGCAGAGGGATCCCATCGCAGCGATATTGCCCTTCGCTTGCAGGGGATCACCAAGCGTTATCCTCTGGTGTTGGCCAACGACCACATCGATCTGGAGGTGCGTTGGGGAGAGATTCTGGCGCTGATGGGGGAGAACGGGGCGGGCAAGTCTACCCTGATGAAGATCGTCTATGGGTTGGTCAGCCCGGACGAGGGATCCATTCAAGTGGATGGGCAACCGGCCAAAATTCACAGTCCCGCCGATGCCATTCGGTTGGGAATTGGGATGGTGCATCAACACTTTATGTTGGTGGATCCCTTGACGGTTATGGAAAACGTGGTTCTTGGGGCTGAACCCGGCCATCTTTTTCAGGTCGATTTCCGTCGGGCCAGGGCTGAGGTGGCTCAGTTGATTGCCGAGATGGGCTTCCATCTGGATCCCGACGCCAGAGTGGAGGATCTGCCGGTAGGCCTACAGCAGCGGGTGGAGATCTTGAAAATGCTCTACCGCAAGGCCCGCATCTTGATTTTGGATGAGCCGACGGCAGTGTTGACTCCGCAGGAGGCAGGCGAGCTGTTTGCGTTTTTGCGCCGCTTTGCCCGGCGGGGGGGAGCTGTCATTTTCATCAGCCACAAGCTGAAGGAGGTAATGCAACTGGCCGACCGCGTCACCGTCATTCGGGATGGCAAGGTGGTGGCGACGTTGCCCACTGCCCAAACCGATGCCCAGGAACTGGCGCGGCTGATGGTGGGGCGGGAAGTCAGTCTGACCGTTGAAAAAAAGGCCGCTACCCCTGGGGAGGTGTTGCTGGATGTGCGAGATCTGTGGGTGGATATACCGGGGCGGAAGCCGGCGGTGGCGGGGGCGAGCTTCCAGGTACGTGCCGGCGAGATTGTGGGCCTTGCCGGTGTGGAGGGAAACGGCCAAACGGAATTGGTGGAGGCGATCACCGGCTTGAGAAGCTACCGCGGCCAAATTCGCTATGGAGCCGGATCCCTGTCTGCTTCGGCCCGACAGGTGCGTTGCTGGGGTCTGAGTCATATCCCCGAAGATCGCAATGTGAGAGGTTTGGTGCTGGATTTCCCCACCCGCGACAACCTGATCCTGGGGGATCACCATCAAAAGCCGTATACCGGCTGGTTGGGATTTTTTCGGGAAGAGGCCATTGACCAACATGCCCGCCAGGTGGTGGAGAGCTTCGACGTTCGCCCCCGCAGCATTTCCCTGACGGCCCGCCGCTATTCTGGGGGCAATGCCCAGAAGATCGTTGTGGGACGGGAGCTTTCCTGTGGATCCAAAGTGCTGGTGGCTGCCCAGCCGACGCGGGGGGTGGATGTGGGGGCCATCGAGGCCATTCATCGCCGCATCCTGCAGGCACGGGATCAGGGCATGGGGGTGCTGCTGGTATCGGCGGATTTGAATGAGGTGATCAGCTTGTCGGATCGCATTTTGGTGATCCATGAGGGCCGCCTGGTAGGAGAACTCAGGCCTGAAGAGGCCACCGAAGAGCGGATCGGGCTGCTGATGGGCGGGATCCAGCATTAGACGAGGCTGGGGGCAGCTTGAGAAGACCCTGCCGCCCGTTCTTGGGCTAGGGCTGCTCGCCGTTGCTCCAACTCTTGAGGAGAGATGCGCCCATAGGTCACGCTCATCTCGGCCAGCCGCTGGATCATGTCCTGCCGCAGCATCTCTTCGCGGTAGCGCCAGGCCCAGTTGTTCTCGGTGGTGCCGGGGAAGTTCATGCGCGCCTCTGCCCCCAGCCCCATCACATCCTGCAGGGGAATGATGGCCAGGTCGGCTACGGAAGAAAGGGCCAAGCGGATCAGATCCCAATGGATGCCCCCGGATCCCTGGCAGCCCAAATAGCGCAGCAGGTTTTGTTTTTCCCACTCCGAGCGATCCGGGTCATGAAACCAACCCACCACCGTGTTGTTGTCGTGGGTGCCGGTGTAAACGACAAAGTTGCGCTCATAGGCATGGGGCAAATAGGGGTTATCGGGCCCAGAGCCGAAGGCAAAGAGCAACACCTTCATGCCGGGCAAGCCAAATTGATCCCGCAGTTGCAACACCTCGGGCGTAATGTCTCCCAGATCTTCGGCAATCACCGGGATTTCCCCCAGCTTGTCGGCCAGGGCCTGAAAGAAATCTGCTCCCGGCCCTTTTTGCCACTCCCCTTCCACAGCCGTTTCCGCATCGCCCGGAATGGCCCAGTAGCTCTCGAAGCCGCGAAAGTGGTCGATGCGCACACAATCCACTTGCTTGAGAATGGCCTGCATGCGTTTGATCCACCAGTCGTAGCCACGGGCCTTGAGCACTTCCCAGTTGTAGAGGGGGTTGCCCCAGCGCTGCCCGGTGGGGCTGAAATAGTCCGGCGGCACACCGGCTACTTGTAAAGGCCGTCCCTGTTCATCCAGGTGAAACAGCTCCCGGTTGGCCCACACGTCGGCACTGTTGGGGGCAACATAGATGGGCACATCCCCGATGAGCTGCACTTGATGCCGATGGGCATACTCCCTCAAGGATCCCCACTGCTGGGCGAACAGATACTGCCAAAACATCTGCTCGGTAATGGCATCGGCATAGCGGTCGCGAGCCTCTTGCAGGGCCGGCGGATCCCGTCGCACCAAGGCCGGATCCCATTGGTTCCACTCTTGCTCGCCGTACACATCCTTGAGGGCCATGAACAGGGCATAGTCGGGCAACCAATCGGCTTCGGCAGCACAATAGGCTTGGAAGGCTTCCCAGTCGGCGGCGGACGCTTTTTCTTTGAAGGTTGCCCAGGCGCGGTGCAGCAGGCCCAGCTTGAAGGGGATCACGGTTTCGTAGTCCACCCGCTCGGCAGACCCGGCTTGGATCGTTGGCCATTGGGGCAGATCCTGCCAACTGTTGGGATCCAGCCAACCGGCCCCCACCAATAGCTCCGGGCTGATGAGAAGCGGGTTGCCGGCAATGGAGGAAAAGCTCATGTAGGGGGAGTTGCCCCAGCCGGTCGGCCCAAGAGGAAGAACCTGCCAGAGGCGTTGGCCGCTCTCCACCAGAAAGTCCACAAAGCGATAAGCCGATGGCCCCAGATCGCCGATACCAAATGGCCCCGGTAGCGAGGTGGGGTGCAGGAGGATCCCACTGAGTCTGCCCATGCGCATGGCCAAGCCCTTTTGCCCTAGGTGGTTTCACCGCCTATGCTGTCACTTCTGGAGCCACGGTGGACAGCTCCAGACAAGACAAAATTAGAACAAAGTTAAAAAATGAGCAGGATCCAAGGCCAAGACGCGCTTTTCCCTCTGGCCAGGGGATCCCGTCAGGGCGTCTCAGGAGCAGGGCAGGCTTGGGCATACCAGTCGTAGAGGCCATCACCGGTGGTGAGCCAAGTCTGAGGGCGAGATTGGATGTGCTGCAAGGCTTTTTTCAGGGATCCCATCCGCAGAGGCTGCCCGACAATGAAAGGATGTAGGCCGATGGCCATGACGCGGGGGGAGCGTTCCCCATCTTGCCACAGTTGATCAAACTGGTCGATGAGGGCTTGGGCAAAGGCTTCTGCCGGCAGGCGGGCGCTGAGGCAGAGGCTGATGTCGTTGGCCTCTAGAGTGTAGGGGATCCCCAAGAGGGGGCCGGCGGCAGTTGGGAACCAGTAGGGTTGGTCGTCGTTTACCCAGTCGGTGGTGTAGCGGATCCCGGCAGCCTTGAGCAGGTCAAAGGTGTTCTCGCTAACGGAAAACCCCGGCGTCAGCCAGCCCCAAGGGCGGGATCCCGACACCTTCTCCAAAAGGGACAAACTGCGCTCGATGAGCTCCTGTTCGACGTCACGGGCCAGGCCGCTGTGGCCGGTGGAGTTGTTCCAGCCGTGGGCCAACACCGACCAGCCGTATTGGCGGATCCCTTCGATGATGGGGGGGTAAAGATCCACCATTTCCGCATTCAAGGCCGCCGTCACCGGGATCCCCAGCTCGGCAAACAGCTCAAACAAGCGCCAAATGCCCACCCGATTGCCGTAGTCCCGCCAGCCATAGTTGGCGATCTCAGGGGAGCTGGTGAGATGGGGTTGAATGGCCGTGCCCAGCTTGCCAAAGGTGAAGTGCTCGATGTTCATCACCACGTACACGGCCACTCGCGCCCGATGCGGTAGGCTCGGCAGATTTCGGCTGGGCAGAGCTGAGTAGGCAGGGGGCAGCATGTCCGCTCTCCAAAGCTTTGATGCTCACCAAGGGGGCAGGCTAGTCCTTTGATTTTCCTGAGGTCAAGGCCCGATGGCAAGCCTGCACTTCTGGAAGGGTGAATAGGCGACGAAAGGGGATCCCTGCTTCTCGGCAGCGGTCTTCTGCCCCTTCCAGCCGATCCACCAAAGCCAGGATCCCTTCCGCCCGGTAGCCGGCTGCCCGCACCCGTTCGACAGCCTTCAAAGCAGAACTGCCGGTGGTCACCACATCTTCCAGGATCCACACCCGACTGCCCGCCGGCAACTCCGGCCCCTCGATCCAGGCTTGCGTGCCGTGCCCCTTGGGCTCTTTGCGCACGATCAAGGCGGGTAGGTTGGCGGGTTCAGCATGCAGAGAGACCAAACTCACCGCCGTCACCAAGGGATCCGCTCCCAGCGTCATCCCAGCCACTGCTTCGGTTTCGGGAGGCAACAGCCGGTGTAGCAGGGATCCCACCCAATAAGCCCCCTGGGGGTGAAGGGTGACCGGCTTGCAGTTGATGTAGTAGGGGCTCTTCTGTCCAGAAGTGAGGGTAAAGGAGCCTTCTCGATAGGCCAGTTGGGCGAGGAGATATAGCAGTTTCTCCCGCGCTTCTTCTGGGGAAAGGGTCAGGGGAGAGCAGTCAAGAAGCAACACAGCAGGGATCCCCTTGGTTCAATGGCTGGCCAGAAAGAGCACTCAGGACATTTTATTATCCGGCGAATCTCCACAGAATCCAGTCTCCCCTTTTCCGGCTTTGCGGGAGGGATCCCTGTCCCACAAAAGATACGCCTGTGTTGGCTGGGGTCGATGTTGCTAAAAAAAGCTGTAGCCTGCTGGATACCTGAAAATCTGTTCAAACAACCACCTGGGGCATCATTTGCTCAACCAACAGAAGCAACGTGTTGGCAACAGAAGATGGCTCTTGAGCATTCAAAGTGGTGTGCGGAACTGAACCGTCCTGATTCCCCAAAATTAACAAAATGTCTTCTGGATCCCAGGCATTGGGTTGATCGACGTGGGTGATCCCAATCACGTAGGGGGCGCTCGTCCTGGCCTTCATAAAAGATTGAATGGCTTGGGCATTGCGAAACTGGCCCGGCAGGTGCGCAGGCACCAGAAGAACATAGCCGTGGGCACGCTTAATCAAAATATCCCACATAAAGTTAAAGCGAGACTGGCCGGGAGTGCCGTAGAGATGCAGCCACATCTCTTCTTCCTCCTCTCCAATTCTCAAGCGGCCGAAGTCCATGCTTACCGTCGTGGTTTTCTTCAGCTCTGCCACCTCGTCCGTTGCTTTGCAATCGGTGTCTACTACCTCAATCTCGCTAATCGTGCGAATAAAGGTAGACTTTCCAGCTCCCACCGGCCCTGTTACAACAATTCGCAAGATATTTCCCATAAACCAGCCTCAGACTAAGCTCTAGCGACAAAGCTGAATAAAACTCGGGGGAGTGCACCGATGTGCCGCACGGGAGGTAAAGCTATCTCCAGGTTGCTTCTAAGATAATCTAAAAAAGATACCAACGCCAGCTCTGCTCCAGAGGGATCCCAGAAACTCAAGCACCTCAGCCCAAGAAGGTAGAGAAATTAAGCAAGTAGAGTAAGCAAGAGCCCACTCTAACTCAAACAACTCAAATTAAACTGTTGGCACCATTGGCAATTAACCGTTTGAATAAAGCCTCGCTCATGCCTGTTTCCTGTTGCACGGCGTTATAGGCCACCTCAAGGTAAGCTTGCTCAATAAAAGAGAGGTCAATCATGCAAACCTTGCTCAAGCTGGTGCGCAACTGTTCAGGCTTGCCTTCTTTCGCCAACTGCCGACTCACCTCCTGCACAACTGTGGCCATAGCAGGTACAACATGTTGGGGGCCGATGCCAACGCGCACATGAACTATGCCGATTTTCCAGCGGCGATCCGCATACTGGGGGCCCCAATTGTCCATGCCCGTGAACATTTCCTTGAACCAGTCAGCAAAAGTTTGGCCCAGCCGCTGCCGGTTATGCTTGGCAATGACAGCTGCCATCTCAGCATCGCGATCGAGGTAGTTGTAAAACGTATCCGACATTTCTGCAGCAATGCTGCTGCCCCAGTCGGCGCTTTGCTGCAAAATTTTCTTGTCATCATCTGTGAATTGCGTGCGTGAGATCAGGACTTGGAGCAGCTCAGAAGGTTTAATGGCCATACTTCCCTCAACGTCAGGACAGAATCAAAAACTTAGCCTCCACATTTGATTTTCTTACTTCATTGCCTCTGCAATGCTTGCCGCGACTCGCTTAATTTCCAAAAAAAGCAAGCCCTGCTTGACTTCATGACTGGCAATTGTCAGCAAGACGGCATCGGGGCCACAACTGGTTAAAACCCCGTACCCTTTTTCCCCCTGTACAAAAACTCTCTCTATGGCTCCGCGCCCTAGCTCTCTCCCAATCCGTTCGCCCAAAGAAAGCATGGCAGCCGACATAGCAGAGGTTCTCTCTTCATCCATACCCACAGGCAGTGTGGAAGCCAAAGGTAACCCGTCAGGGGTGACCACTGCTGCTCCCTGGACTTCCGGTGTGTTGGCAACATAGCTCTGGAGGATCGCCTGCAAAGAGGACAGATTAGCCATCCTATATCTCCCTGCTGATTCCCTATTTCTAATGTTTCTACCCGAAAACCGAAAACATGACCGCAAATGTCCTTATGCTTTTACTTTTCGCGAATGCCCTTGAGGAGGGTGGCCAATCGACTGACCAGAGAAGGCTTGACGGGGCCGCTCTCATCCTGAAAACCGGGCACCCTTGCCCCCAGCCTCTCCCTCACCGGCTCGGGATTCACCTCCTCAGCAATCGACTTGGACAGCTCCCAGTGACCAGACCGAGCCAGAACCGTTGGCCCCTCACAGGGACTGATCAACCCCAGCTTGGCCAGACGGGCACAGGCATAGCGCACCTCCAGCAGGTCTGCCCCCAGTGCTTGAGCCAAAGCCGTCAGCTTGCGAGAAGGCGACACCTGCTCCAGGATCCCCCACTCCAGCGCAGAAAGCTTGAACAGAGGCAGTTCGGTGCTGGTACGCCAAAAGCAGCTATCAGGCTCTGGCAGGTCTTTTTCGGGGCGCTGGTCTAGCTTGAGCTGCTGCAGGGCTTCCAGGACAGCAGCGGTGGCGCCTTTGCTCAGGCCGGTCATTTCTCGATAGGGCATGGGCACGTTGGGCAGGAAGCTGAACTGGCCGGATTCGAGGGCAAAGAGGCTGTAGAGTCCCACCTGCAGTTGATGGCGAAAGAGCTTGGCCAAATCTACGGGCGAGATCAACCCTTGCCGCTGCAGGCAACGCCCCAGAGGCTCTTCCGAGCCGCAAAAGGAAGCCAGCTTTTCGACCACCCGCTCGCTCACCAAACCAGAGTCGGCTAGCAGGCTCTCCAGGCGGTGCTCTTTTTGAGGTGGCAAGGCAGCGATGACCCGACCCTGATAAAACCAGATCCTGTAGATGCCGCCGGGCGCCCAGATACAGAGCTGTCCTGTTTTGCTGCCTCTCTCGATCAGCTGCAACAGATCGGGCAAGGAAAATTCTTGGAGGTCTCCAACTATGGCCATAAGAACTCTCTATGAACCTCGCTTCGATGGAATGGGTAAAAAATCAATGCTTCAGTGATTTTTTGGACATCCCTATTCTTGTACATGTACTCTCGGACAACAACCGTGTATCAACGGCTGTGTTCTTTGTAGCTAGGTACTCTGCGCGCCAGCAGTTACACTTACTATCCGGGAAAATCTATCAAGGAATACAATTAGGCAGCACTCGGAAGCCCTTCACAGAAGAGTTCTAGTTTCCTTTGTTTCAGCTTTGTGTTGGATCATGTCGCTTCGTAAGATAGAACTCCTATTTTTGCTTTCTCTGTGAGCGGAAGTTAGAGAAAAGTTATAGACCCTTCCAAGTTCTTTACAAAGCCAGAAGAAAGCCAGAAGATTGTTTTTTTCCGTTAGGTTTGCCTCACTTTTCGCGCATGCCCTTGAGGAGGGTGGCTAATCGACTGACCAGAGAAGGCTTGACGGGGCCGCCCTCATCCTGGAGACCAGGCACCCTTGCCCCCAGCCTCTCCCTCACCTGCTCAGGATTTGCTTCCTCAGCCACCGACTCGGACAGTTGCAAGCGACTGGCCGAAGAAGACCGAGCCAGAACCGTTGGGCCCTCACAGGGACTGATCAACCCCAGCTTGGCCAGACGGGCGCAGGCATAGCGCACCTCCAGCAGGTCCGCCCCCAGTGCTCGAGCCAAAGCCGTCAGCTTGCGGGAAGGCGACACCTGCTCCAGGATCCCCCACTCCAGCGCAGAAAGTTTGAACAGAGGCAGTTCGGTGCTGGTACGCCAAAAGCAACTATCGGGTTCGGGCAGGTCTTTTTCGGGCTGCTGCTCTAGCTTGAGCTGCTGCAGGGCTTCCAGGACGGCAGCGGTGGCGCTTTTGCTGAGGCCAGTCATTTCTCGGTAGGGCATGGGCACGTTGGGCAGGAAGCTGAACTGGCCGGATTCGAGGGCGAAGAGGCTGTAGAGTCCCACCTGCAGTTGATGGCGAAAGAGCTTGGCCAGGGCTGCTGGGGTAATCAACCCTTGCCGCTGCAGGCAACGCCCCAGAGGCTCCTCCAAGCCCCTAGCGACCAACTGGCTGACCACCTGCTCGTCCACCAAGCCAAAGCGCGTCAGCAGGCTTTCCAAACGATGCTTTTCTTCAGGGGTGAGGGCGGCGACCACCCGACCTTGGTAAAACCAAATCCGCTGAATGCCATTGGGTGCCCAGATGGATAATTGCCCTGCTTTCTTACCCTTTTCCATTAAATGTAACAGGTCGCATAAGGAAAATTCCTGAAGATCTCCAAGCATCGCCATACTTTTGCTCCCTTCACCGCTGCAAGATGCGCTTTCTCAGTATTTTCACGGTTTTTGCTTTGCTAAGCAAGAAACCAGAAGATGCGCTTACAGCTTGGTTTCGGCCTAATCTTACAACCAAATCCTCAAAAGTTAAAGCGGATTAATCTTTTTAATCAAATGTAACCGAAGTTGCCGAATTTTTGGCTTGGACGCAGCGGAAATTGTGTCAGAAGCTCGGTAAAACCTCGGAAGACTTAACGATCGATACTTAGTCATTCGTAATTTTTAACACTTTTTTAGCTGCGGCTACTCGAAGATCTACGGGGTACAAAAGTTCGTCTCAAGAGGAGTGAATTGAGGATTACACTGAGGGAACTCAAGGCCATGAGACCCCCAGCGATTGCCGGGCTAAGCCCAATGCCAAAGGGGGGTAGGAGCACGCCTGCTGCCACCGGGATCCCCACCAGGTTGTAGCCGACAGCCCAGAGGAGGTTCTGCTGGATCTTGCGGAAGGTGGCGCGGCTGAGGCGGATAGCTTCCACCACATCCCAGAGGCGGTTGCGCATGAGGATGATATCGGCGGTTTCTAAGGCCGCATCAGTGGCTGAGTGCAGGGCGATGCCCACATCGGCTTGGGCCAAAGCCGGAGCGTCGTTAATGCCATCGCCCACCATGGCCACCCTCTGACCCTGGGCCTGCAGATCTCGGATGACTTGAGCTTTGTCTGCCGGGTGAACCTGGGCGATAACGCGGAGACCTGGCACTTGCAGAGCTTCGGCTACCTGCTTGGCCACCTCCGCCCGATCGCCGGTTAGCAAAACCACCTGCAGGCCCATTTTCCGGAGCTGTTGCAGCGTTGCCTGCGCATCGGGCCGCAAGGGATCCTGGGCTGCCAGCAGCCCCACCAGGGATCCCTCTACAGCCACGCCCACCACCGTTTTGCCGGCTGCCAGTAGCGCCTCGGCCTGGGCCTGCGCCTCTGGGGAAATTGGGATCCCCAAAGCAGCCAGCCCATCCAGGGATCCCAACACCACTTCCTGCCCTTCCACTTGGGCGGCGACTCCTATCCCCGGTTGGGTTTGAAACTCGCCGGCGGAGAGCAACGGCAAACCCTGGGTGCGGGCGGCTTGCAAAATGGCTTGCGCCAGAGGGTGGCGAGTGCCGCTTTCCACTGTGGCCGCCAGTTGGAGTAGGCGATTGGGATCCAGGGAGGGGTCAAGGCTGAGACAGTCCGTCAGGTGGGGATCCCCTTGGGTGAGGGTGCCGGTTTTGTCGAAGACCACCGTTTGCAAGCGATGGGCTTTCTCCAGAACATCTCCCCCTCGGATGAGCAAGCCCC
Source organism: Thermostichus sp. MS-CIW-25 (assembly GCF_054060015.1). Taxonomy (NCBI): domain Bacteria; kingdom Bacillati; phylum Cyanobacteriota; class Cyanophyceae; order Thermostichales; family Thermostichaceae; genus Thermostichus; species Thermostichus sp. MS-CIW-25. Next base: position 65,653 of record NZ_JBSSCS010000004.1, on the reverse strand, counting down.
GCTCGGCTCCCAGCCCGGTACCCACCAGGATGGCCATCGGCGTAGCCAATCCCAAAGCACAGGGGCAGGCCACCACCAAAACGGCAATGGCCATCTTGAGGCTGCTGAGCAGGGGTGTGGGGTGAGGGGGATGGTCACCCAGATGCAGATGGGCGTGCAGGCTGAACCCCGCCAGGACGAAGTGCTCCGCACCGCCGCTCCCCCAAAGCGGGATCCCAATCCAGTACCAGAACCCAAAGGTGAGAATGGCCAGCGTGACCACCCCATAGGTGAAGTAGCCCGCCACCTGGTCGGCTATCCCTTGGATGGGGGCCTTGCGAGCTTGGGCCTCTTCCACCAGGCGGATGATCTGGGCCAAGGTGGTGTCTTTCCCGGTGCGCGTCGCCCGGCACAGCAGCAACCCCGATTGGTTCAGCGTTCCCGCCACCACGGGATCCCCCGCTTGTTTCAGCACCGGCAAGGGTTCCCCTGTCAGCATCCCCTCGTTGACCGTGGCCTGGCCGGCAATGACTTCTCCATCCACCGGGATCTGTTCGCCGGCTCGCACCTGGAGCCAATCCCCCACTCGCACCTGTTCGACAGGGCACCATTCTCCGGTTTGGGATCCCAGATCCAGGTTCCCCTCTGGGCTGGAAGCCAGAGATCCCGCCTTCTCTGCAGGCTGAACCCGCCGAGCCAAACTGGGACACAAGCTCACCAGCGATTGCAGGCTGCTGGCCGCCCGCAGGCGGCTGTGCTGTTCCAAGGCCCGTCCCAACAGGATGAAGCTGAGCATCATGACGGGCTCGTCGAAAAAGCACTCCCAGCCCACCTGAGGGGCCAGCAACCCCACCAGACTGGCCAGGTAGGCCGATCCGGATCCCAAGGTAACCAAGGTGTTCATGTTGGGGGCCAGCCGCCGCGCCCCTCTCCAACCATCCAGGACAATGCCGCGAGCTGGGCCGACAAAAGTCAAGGTCGCCAAGCCCCAGTGCAGCCAGACATCATTAAGGAGGGGCAAGCCCAGACGGGCGAAGAGATCCAAGTGTCCGGCGGCAGAAATCAGCAGCAAAAAAGCGGCGGTGAGCGCTTGGCGAATGTGGTGTCGGGTCTGCTGTCGCTGCCGAGAGAGGGGATCCGCAGGCACATCCAAGGCTTCTTCCCACCCACCGGGAGGGGAAGAGGGATCTTGAGAGTGCTCCGCACCGCTGACGCGAACGGAACTCCCGCCGGAGAGGGCCTCACCCTCTGAACTGTAGCGGCTGGGAAACCCTGCCTCTGTCAAAATCTGGGCCAGGTGCTGCGGGTCGGGCCGGATCCCAGGGGCAAACTCCACAAGGGCCGACTCGGTAACCAGGTTAACGCTGGCCTTAACCACCCCCGGCTGTCTCAGCAGGGCCTGCTCAACGGTGCGAACGCAGCCGGCACAACTCATGCCCCCCACGTGGAGAATCAGGGATCCCGCCTGAGAAGGCGCTGTGGGCCCATTCTGGTCAGCCGGATCCCTTGGCCTGTCTGCCTTATGGGCCTTATGGGTCAGAGTGCTCCGCACCGCTGACGCAATTGCATCTGTAATGGCCATCTTTGTCCTCCCGTGGTTGACAGACTCCTGGCCCTACTGGCTGCGGTAGGACAGAGCTCTAAATCTCATTTTTTGCCAAACTCAGTTCCAGGATCCCGGCAATCTGGGCAAGGGTACGGGTTAGGCAGCGCGGGCAGGCGGGGACATAAAGCTGGGGGGAATGGACTCGGGAACATACCTTTGCAAAATATCCTCGATGGTCTGCATCGCTTCCGCATCCAGCGACCAGCCCCAAAGGCCGGATATTGCCTCCAGATGATGGGGTTTGCGCGCCCCCCACAGTGCCACACTCACCCCTGGTTGATCCAGCAGCCAGCGCACCGCCAACTGAGCCAAGGTCTTGCCATAGCGATCCTGAGCAAACCGGCTCAATGCCTCTGCCGCCTTTAGGTACTGGGAGTAGCGCGGTTCAACAAACTTGGGATCGATCCCGGCGCGCATGTCCCCTGGGGGGAAGGTGGTTTGCGGCGTCATCCGTCCGCTCAGCAGACCTCGGCAGAGGGGGCTGTACACCAAGGTGTGAATGCCGTGCTGATACATTTACGCTGAACACTGCTGAACATCACTGTTCAACTATGCAGCGATAGCATTCCGTTTGTTTCCAACCAGAATGGCGGTATCCCGCAAAGCTTTGAGTAGAATACCCAAAGCGCAGTTTCCGTGTCGTCTTACTACCAATTTTCTGCTTTGCTTTGGCTACCATGTTGGCAGACTCGAAAGTAAACAGAAAGATCAACTGGTAGTAATCCGTACTGAACATATTATACATTATTTTCAGTATAGTTGAGCTTATTATTGACTAGAGTCATGCTCTCGACAGTAGGGCAAGACCTCTGCTTCAATCTGCCGCTCGAACAGGTTGTAGGGGGGCTGGGCGGTGTGCAGAGGAGCCACCTGGCGAAACCGATCCATCTGTTCTGGGGAAAAGTTGCTGACCCCAATGGCGCGGATCTTGCCTTCCTGCAGCAGGCGCTGGAAAAAGGCGGCTGTTTCCTCCAGGGGCTCTAGGGGATCTGGCCAGTGTACCTGGTAGATGTCAATGACCTCCGTCTGCAGGCGGCGGAGGGAGTTTTCCAAATCCTGAGCTAGCCAACTGAGGCTGCAGTTGCGCACCACCTTGCCGTTGACCCACTGCAGGCCGGCCTTGGTGGCAATGACTAGGCGATCCCGGCAGCCGGCATCCCGGATGGCCCGTCCCAAAAGCACTTCCGAAAGGCCGCGGCCGTAGGCCGGAGCGGTGTCAAAGAGGGTGATGCCTAGGTCAATGGCCTTGCGGAGAGTGGCGTAGGCCTCCTCAGGATCTGCTGGCCCCCACCAATCCCCCGTCATGCTCCAGGTGCCCAGCCCCACGCGGCTTAGTTTTAGCCCTGTCTCGGCAAGATCGATGAACTCCATGGCAACTTCTGCGAGGCGGTCTCCTCCCGCATGCTAGCAACCGTCAGCAGGTGGGCAGTCCCCCTTGCGCCAACGACCTCCCTGATACATTTACGCTGAACACTGCTGAACATCACTGTTCAACTATGCAGCGATAGCATTCTGTTTGTTTCCAACCAGAATGGCGGTATCCCGCAAAGCTTTGAGTAGAATACCCAAAGCGCAGTTTCCGTGTCGTCTTACTACCAATTTTCTGCTTTGCTTTGGCTACCATGTTGGCAGACTCGAAAGTAAACAGAAAGATCAACTGGTAGTAATCCGTACTGAACATATTATACATTATTTTCAGTATAGTTGAGCTTATTATTGACTAGAGTCATGCTCTTTTAGCTGCCTTGGGAAACAGCAACCAGGCTTTTTCCTCTGCTTGTTGGGGAGAGAGGCTCAGTAGAGTAGTGATTCCAGCTAGATCACTCACTGGTAGAGGAACTGCCTATGAGATCCCTTTTCCCTCTCTGCCTGGCCGGAGCGCTGCTCTGGGGATCCTCGCTGCCCGCCCAGACCCAGGGGATTAGGCCCCTCTTTCCCGAACCTTCCCAAACCCCGCTGCCCCCCAGTCCCGATATTCCCACCCTGCCCATCGTGCCGGATCCCCGGCCTGTGCCGGCAACCCCTGCTCCCCAGCGACCGCTGCCCAGGGGGAGTTTTGAGGAGATCAGCCGCTACTTCCGGGATCTCAACCGCGCCAAAAACCTGGCCCGTCAAGCTGCCGAGATCGCCAATGGGGGCCTACAGCGCTATCGCGCCGAAGCTTCCATGCACGGGGCAGCCATCGACTCGCCGTTTGAAGAGTTTGAAGATGCTTGGATCTTCACCTTCCGGGGGGGAGAGCCCGGCTTTGTCCAGCCCAGCATTGAAACCCAGGTGCGGGTGGACAGGCGCACCTTTCAAACCACCATCCTCTACAACGGCCCCATCCGCTCTCTGCGCTGAGGGGTCCCTGGCATAATCAAAAGGCAAAAGGGAAGGGATCCAGGCCATGACCAAGTTTGTCTTCATCACCGGTGGAGTGGTCTCCAGCATCGGCAAAGGCATTGTGGCGGCTAGCTTGGGTCGCCTGCTCAAATCCCGCAACTACACGGTGTCGATTTTGAAGCTGGATCCCTATATCAATGTGGATCCCGGCACCATGAGTCCCTACCAGCATGGAGAAGTGTTCGTCACCGACGACGGCGCCGAGACGGACTTGGACTTGGGCCACTACGAGCGCTTCACCGACACCAACATGTCCAAGCTCAACAACGTTACCACCGGCGCCATCTACCAGGCGGTGATCCACAAAGAGCGGCGCGGCGATTACCAGGGCAGCACGGTGCAGGTGATCCCCCATGTTACCCAAGAGATTAAAGAGCGCATCCGGCGGGTGGCCCGCGAGACCAACCCCGACGTGGTGCTGGTGGAGGTGGGGGGCACGGTGGGGGATATCGAGTCTCTGCCCTTTTTGGAGGCCATTCGCCAATTTCGCAAGGACGTGGGCCGCGCCAATGTCGCCTATGTGCATGTCACCCTGGTGCCCCTGATCAGAGCGGCAGGGGAGATGAAAACCAAGCCCACCCAGCACTCGGTGAAGGAGCTGCGCTCCATTGGTATCCAGCCGGACGTGTTGGTGTGCCGCTGCGAACAGCCATTGCCCCGCGGGATCAAGGAGAAGATCTCCGAGTTTTGCGATGTGCCGGTGGAATGTGTGATTCAGGCTCAGGATGCCCCCAGCATCTACGACGTGCCTCTGGTGCTGGAGCAGGAGGGGTTGGCGCAGCGGGTTTTGGAGATCCTCAACCTGGATCCCCAGCAGCCAGATCTACGGGAGTGGGAGCTCTTGGTGAAGCGGCTGCACCACCCCCAAGAGCGGGTGGAGATTGCCATTGTCGGCAAATACGTGCGCCTTACGGATGCCTATCTTTCGGTGGCCGAGGCCCTGCGCCATGCCGGGTTGGCCCTCAATGCCGGCGTCACGCTGCGCTGGATCTCTTCTGAGGAGATCGAAGAGCGGGGACCAGAGGCATTGCTTTCCGGCGTGGATGGAGTGGTGGTGCCAGGGGGGTTTGGCAATCGCGGCATCGAGGGCAAAGTGGCCAGTATTTGCTACGTGAGGGAGCGGGGCATTCCCTTTCTGGGCCTGTGTCTGGGCATGCAATGCGCGGTGATCGACTGGGGATGTCACATTGCCCACCTGGAGCGGGCCAATAGCTATGAGTTTGATCCCGATACCCCCCACCCTGTCATCAGCCTGCTGCCGGAGCAGAAAGATGTGGAAGATCTGGGAGGAACCCTGCGGCTGGGCCTCTATCCCTGTCGCATCATGCCCAATACCCTAGCGGCCAAGCTCTACGGTGAGGCCATCATCTACGAGCGGCACCGCCATCGCTATGAGTTTAACAATGCCTACCGCAGCCTTTTTCTGGACTCTGGTTATATCATCAGCGGAGTCTCGCCGGATAACCGCTTGGTGGAGATTATCGAGCTGCCCAGCCACCCCTTTTTCATCGCCACCCAGTTCCATCCGGAGTTTCGCTCCCGCCCCAACCGCCCCCACCCCCTCTTTTTGGGGTTGATCGAAGCTGCCCTGCGCAGCCGCCCTCAGCCTCACCCCCTGCAGTTGCAGAAGATGGGCTAGTTGACAGATCCCTTGTCCAAAAGTGGGGGCACGCCTCTGGTCCTGGTTCTGCAGAGCTTTGCTGAACATAAACTGCTGCGGAATCCTGGGTTTCGCCTGTGGAGCAGCCGTGGCCTACTGCCTAAAACGAGGTCATCCAATCTGCCAAAATTTCCTGTCGGCGTGGATGGCGCAGTTTGCGCATGGCTCGTGCTTGAATTTGTCGGACGCGCTCTCGAGACAGGCCGAAGAGCTGACCAATTTCGGAGAGAGTGTGCAGGTGGCCATCTTTCAGCCCATAGCGGAGCTTGAGGATTTCTTGCTCTCGGGGGCTGAGCTGCTCCAGCATTTCTTCCAGTTGGGCAGACAGCAGGTGCAAGTCCATTTGCGATTCGGGAGTGGGGCCGTTGGCGGCCTCGATAAGCTGCATCAGCTCCGTATCTTCCTCTTTGCCGACCGGAGTATGCAGCGAAAGAGCTTGGCGACCGGCTTCCAAGAGGGTTAAGAGAGCGTCCAGCTTGTCGGGGGAAATCTCCAGAGCTTTGGCAATCTCTGCTTGGGTGGGGCGACGGTTTAGGGCTTCGGTCAGATCTCGCCGGATCCGCTTCACCTGGTTGAGCTTTTCTACCATGTGCACCGGGATCCGCACCAGGCGCCCCTGATTGGCAACGGCGCGGGTGATCCCTTGGCGAATCCACCAGTAGGCGTAGGTGGAAAACTTGTAGCCGCGTTCGCACTCAAATTTTTCTGCGGCTCGGATCAGGCCAATGGTGCCTTCTTGAATCAGATCCAGAAACGGCACACCGCGATTCAAATACTTTTTGGCAATCGAGACCACCAAGCGCAGGTTGGCCCTAACCAATTCCCGTTTCGCCCGTTCCCCGGCGGCTCCCCCCTCTGCGATCAGCCGCCCCAATTTCACTTCCTGCTCGGCATTGAGGAGTGGGTAGCGAGCCATTTCCCGCAAAAATATGCCCACCGAGTCTTCCGACAGCGAGGCTTGGGTCGCTCGGTTGCCGGGTTTGCTGAGCCGTACCTCAACCCGTTTCGGTGGGGGGGGGACAATTCTGAACAGCTACATTCGTCCCATTTGGTTGAGATTTCATACAAACTCAAGCTCAAGTTCACAAGCGGGTGTTAAGAACTTTACTCAGTACAGGATGGAGGCGGCTAACCTTTCAGCAAACCCAACTTCCTTCAGGGATCCCTGCAGACACAGGGCAGAGATCTCGCCGGATTTCAAGAGGCTACTCGATTTCTCTAGGTTCAGACTTCAGCTTTTGCTAAGGTGGGGTGCAGACTAAACACTTCCGTGATGGTAACGGTCAGCATCCGGTAGGATTGTTAAAGTGACTACAGAGTTGACCTTGTTTTGCAGTGCACCATGCCACGCCAACGGAAGAAATCGGATTTGCCCAGCAAGATTTGTCTCACCTGTCAGCGACCCTTCACCTGGCGCAAAAAGTGGGCCGACTGTTGGTCGGAGGTGAAATACTGTTCTGAGCGGTGTCGCAATCATCGCCCCAAGGGATCCCTGCCTGCTTCCCGGCAAGACGGTTGGGACGGATAATGTTGTCTCAGGATCAGGACATAAGGGTTTGGATCTGTCGGGGTTGGCGATGCGGTTTCTCAAGTGGCTGTTGCACAATCCCCACGAGACAGAAGAGGAGGATCCCTTTTTGCGGGCCATCACCCGCCTGGAAAGCCTGATCTCGAAGCTACTGTCAATTTTGATGATCGGGCTAATCGTAGTAGCAGTGGTGGACTTGGCCCGGTTCTTGGTGGCAGATTTGTTGACCGAGCCAACTGGGTTTTTCTCCACCACTTTAATCGAGATCTTCGGCCTCTTTTTAAATATTCTAATTGCGCTGGAAATTCTGGAGAACATTACCGCCTACTTGCAAAAGCAGGTGGTGCAGGTGGAGCTGGTGATCGTCACCTCTTTGATTGCGGTGGCCCGCAAGATCATCATTTTTGATTTCGAGAAGCTGGGGGGGTTGGAGCTCATTGGCTTGGGGGCAGCGACGTTGGCCCTCTCGGTAAGTTATTGGCTGGTGCGGCGAGCCAAGTCTCCATCCAAGTCCGGGGAAAATTAGGCTAGGACAGAATCCTGGTAGGATAGGGGTGGAGCTTTCCTGCAAGAAACGTGCGTGTGCGATCTGAGTTGGCCAGCCTGGTGAAGTTAGCTGTGCTGATGGTGGTGCTTTGGGTGGGGCTGAGTGCTCTCCCTGTCTTGGCCCGCCCGCATTCTTCTCGCGATTTGCTCCTGGCACAACAATTGGGCAAACCCGTGAAAACCTACAACAGTCCCCCGCCGATGGTGATCGACCCGGCCAAGTCCTACACGGCCACGATGGAGACCACCGCCGGCACAATGGTTCTGGAGCTGTTTCCTCAGGAAGCTCCCCTGGCCGTCAACAATTTCGTCTTTTTGGCCAACGACCACTTCTACGATGGTGTCATCTTTCACCGCGTGATCCGCGGCTTCATGATCCAGGGCGGGGATCCCACGGGTACAGGGCGGGGTGGGCCGGGCTACCGCTTTCCCGATGAGCCGGTGCAACGTCCCTACAGCCGTGGCACTTTGGCTATGGCCAACGCCGGCCCCAACACCAATGGCAGCCAGTTCTTCATCATGCATGCCGACTACCCGCTGCCGCCCAACTACACGATCTTTGGGCAATTGATCGAGGGAGAGGATGTGTTGGATAAAATTGCAACTGCGCCCACCGACCCTCAGGATCGCCCCCTGAAACCGGTGGAGATCAAGTCGGTTCGCATCTTGGAATCCAATTAGGTTGGGCCAATCGGGTGGAACAGTTTGGTTAAATTAACTTGGCCTCTGGCCCCATTTTTGCAACTTGCCCCCAGGGGGACTCAGGTATGGAGTTCGCTAGGCCCCGGCGAATGTCCCCCCGCATTCTGGTTCTGGATTTTGATGGTGTGCTCTGCGATGGGCGGGCGGAGTATTTTGCTTCCTCCTGCCGCGTTTGTGCTCAGGTGTGGGGCTTGGCTCCTGCTCAGCTAGAGCCGCTGCGTCCTGCCTTCGACCGTCTGCGCCCGCTGATTGAGACCGGCTGGGAGATGCCTCTGTTGTTGTGGGGGCTACAGGAAGGGATCCGGGAGGAGGACTTGCGCCAAGACTGGCCCAGCTGGCGTCAGCGGTTGTTGCAGCAGTCAGGGATCCCTGCCCTCTCTCTAATCCAAGCGTTAATCCAAGCGTTGGATCGGGTGCGGGATCGCTGGATTGCAGAGGATCTGCAGGGGTGGCTGGGGCTACACCGCTTTTATCCGGGGGTGGCGGCTTGGCTACGCCAGGTTCAGGCTGCCGGGGAGCCGCGCTTGGCCATCCTCAGCACCAAAGAGGGACGGTTCATCCAGCAGCTCTTGGGCCGAGCAGGGATCCAACTGCCACGCCACCGCATTCTGGGCAAGGAGGTGCGCGCCCCCAAGGCCACCACTTTACAGCGGCTACTGGCTGCCGCCCAACTGCCGGCTGAGGAGCTGTGGTTTGTGGAGGATCGCCTGCAAACGCTGCGCCAGGTGCAGACGGTGCCGGAGCTGGAGCAAGTTCTCCTGTTTTTGGCCGACTGGGGCTACAACCTGCCGGAGGAAAGGGAAGAGGCCGCTCGGGATCCCCGTCTCCATTTGCTCAGCCTGGAACAGCTTTGCCAGCCCTTTGACCGTTGGATTGCCCCTTCTCCCCCGCCGCGCTTTTCTATCAGTCCCGCCAGCTGGGAAGACTTGAGCCAGGCTCGGCCCACCCCTGGCCGGAAACGCCCGGAAGCCGGTTTGGCCTCTCTGGTGCTGACCTTGGTGGAGCTGTTGCGGCAGTTGATGGAGGCGCAGGTGGTGCGGCAAATGGAGGCCGAGCGCCTTTCTGCAGAGCAGATTGAGCGGGCCGGCAGCAGCCTACAAGCCTTGCGGGAGCAAATTCGACAAATCTGCAGCCTGTTGGAGATCGACCCAGCGGATTTGAACCTGGAGCTCGGAGATCTGGGCACCCTCCTGCCCCGCCAGGGGGACTACTACCCCGGACAACCCCACCGCGAGGGATCCCTGCTGGAACTGTTGGATCGGCTGATCCACACCGGCATCGTCGTCGATGGCGAGATCGACTTGGGGCTGGCGGACTTGGATCTGATCCACGCCCGCCTGAAGCTGGTGCTCACCTCCAGCGCCAAGCTCTACTGAGCCCGTGGATTGAGAGTGCTGATGGAGACGATTGGGAGAAGAGATGCCTGAAGCGGGGAGAGAGACCGGAAATCGCGGTATGCTGGCTGTGGATCCCCTTCATCTGTCTTCATGTCTTCCCCTATGGATGTCTTTGCCCCAACCGGAAACCTGTATGCCGGTGCCATTTGGCCAGAAGTGGTGGTTACCCTCACCCTCTTGCTCGTCTTGGTGGTGGATTTGGTCGGTGGTTCGGCGGCGCGCAAAAGTCTTCCGGCCCTCTCCATCTTTGGCTTGATCGGGGCCTTGGTGACCTTGGTGTTGCAATGGCAGCAGCCCCAGTTGGAGAGCTTCTTGGGCAGCTTTGCAGCGGATCCCGTCAGCATTCTCTTCCGTGGCCTGGTGGTGGGGACGGCGGTACTGACGGTGATGATGGCGGAGCGCTACATCTCTCAGTCCGGAGCGCCCACAGGCGAGTTTTATGTGTTGCTGCTCACGGCCACCTTGGGGGGCATGTTCCTCTCCGGGGCGACGGACTTGATCCTAGTGTTTGTATCTCTGGAAACCCTGGGCATTGCCAGCTACCTGATGGCCGGCTATACCAAGCGGGATCCCCGTTCTTCGGAGGCAGCCCTGAAATATCTCTTGATCGGGGCCAGCAGCACAGCCATTTTTCTCTACGGCATGTCGCTGCTCTACGGCCTTTCGGGTGGGCAAACGAAGCTGGAAGCCATTGCCTCCTCTATGGGGGATGCCGGCTTGGCAGGGATCATCGCTTTGGTGCTCTGCATTGGTGGTATCGGGTTTAAGTTGGCGGCGGTGCCCTTCCACCAGTGGACTCCCGACGTCTACGAGGGATCCCCAACGCCGGTGGTGGCCTTTTTGTCGGTGGGATCCAAAGCGGCAGGCTTTGCCTTGGCGGTGCGCTTTCTGGCCACCGTGTTTCCGGCCATGACGGAAGAGTGGCGGGCGGTGCTCTCGGTGCTGGCCATTTTGACCATGGTGCTGGGCAATGTGGTGGCCATTGCCCAAACCCGCCTCAAACGGCTGCTGGCCTATTCTTCCATTGGACAGGCGGGCTTCGTTTTGATTGGCTTGGTGGCGGGCACTGAGGCCGGCTATGCCAGCTTGATCTTCTACTTGATGGTCTATTTGGTCATGAACTTGGGGGCCTTTTTGTGCATCACCCTGTTCAGCCTGAAGACCGGCACCGACGAAATCAACGAGTACAGCGGCCTCTACCAGAAGGATCCCTTCCTCACCCTGTGCTTGAGCATTTGTCTGCTCTCGTTGGGTGGATTGCCCCCTCTGGCGGGCTTCTTCGGCAAGCTGTATCTGTTCTGGGCCGGTTGGCAGGCGGGGGCCTATACCTTGGTGTTGGTGGGGTTGGTCACCAGCGTCATCTCCATCTACTACTACGTGCGGGTGGTGAAAACCATGGTGGTGAAAGAGCCGCAGGAGATGTCGCTTTCGGTGCGGAATTACCCCGAGACCAACTGGCAGGCGGAAGGCATGCAGGCTCTGCGGGTGGGCCTGGTGTTCACTTTGGTGGCCACCATCTTTGCCGGGATCCTCTCCAATCCCCTCTTTACCCTCTCCATCCAGGCAGTGGAGCAAAGCCCGTTCTTGGGGTTCCCAGCCGCACAAGCCTTCCTTCCAGAGTCGGCAAGACTTCAGGTGGCAGTCGAGGGATCCCTGGGTGCGTCTGCTCAGACTGGCGAAGCATAGTTTTTGGGATTCTCTCTGCCTCGAAGTTTTGGAAAGCAGTGCTGGGCAGCGCATGGGGCTAGCTCCTCAGGGCCGAGGGTCTGTCTCCCCAGAGGGATCCCTTCAAGGTCGGCCTATTAGCGCCCACCGATCACAGCGATGTAGTTGGTCACCCATTCGTAGTAGGGCACGCAATCCATACGTCCATCGCCACAATCGGCCACAGGAGTTTTCCAGAAGAAGATGCGCTCAAAATTGTCGATGCCATTGGTCTTGCATCCCTCTGGCCCCAGCAGCTCGCTGGCCTGACAAGCGGCGGGCACCACCGGCACCGAGCCAAACCAAGCCGCCAGATCCCCCTGCACCTTCGGGTTCAAGGAATGTTCCATCCACAGGTAGGCACAGTTGGGGTGTTTGGCGGTAGCGCTGAGCATGGTTGTATCTGCCCAGCCGGTGGCTCCCTCTTCCGGTATCACACTGGCGACAGGTTGACCTTCGGATCGCAACAGATTGACCTGGAAGGGCCAAGAGCTGGAGGCCACTACCCCTTCGTTGACAAAGTCATCCACCTGCACCGCCGCATCGTGCCAGTAGCGTCCAACCAGTTGCCGCTGCTGTCGCAATAGAGCTAGAGCAGCATTGAACTGTTCGCGGGTCAGCTCGTAGGGATCCGTGATGCCCAATTCTGGGCGGTGGGCCTTCAGGTAGAGGGCGGCATCGGCAATGTAGATGGAGCCATCGTAGGCTTGGATGCGGCCCTTGTTGGATTTGCCGTCTGGCAGGATTTTTTCTTCAAACACCACATCCCAACTGGTGGGGGGTTCCGGGAAAACCTTTGTGTTGTACATCAACACGTTGGATCCCCATTGATAGGGCACGCCGTAATGCTTGCCATCCACGGTATGCCAGGGAGCATCCCGCAGGCGCGGGTCGATGGTCTCCCAACTGGGGATCAGGCGGGGGTTAATCTGCTGTACCCGTTCCCCTTTGATCAGGCGTAGGGTGGCATCGCCGGAGGCCGTCACCAGATCAAAGCCGCCCTCATTCATCAGGGCTACCATCTCATCGGAGGTTGCCGCCACCTTAACGCTGACTTGGCAGCCGGTTTCTTTCTCAAACTCGGTCACCCAGTCATAGGCGGGATCCGTTTCTCCCCGTTCGATATAGCCTGCCCAGGCCACAATCGAGACCGCCCCCTCTGGGCGGCCCAAGCGATACAGGGGCCCGCGAGCAGCATGGGCGGAATGGGAGGTCAGCAGCAGCGTGAGCAAGGCCAAGCCCAATGAGAGCAGAAGAGTTAGCCAGAGGCGAAACAGAATAGACCCCAGCTTCTTGGCCTGTAGGGGAATGAAGGGGTTCAGGTTGGCCATCACAGGCTTCTCCCAGGCAACAACTGCGCTGGCATCAAGGGTAGATCATTCCTCGAAGAGATCCCGCTACATTGAAAACAATCTCGACAACTCTCTATTCGACTCCACAGTTCTGGATCCCCCTCAATGGTTTCACTGTTGCCCAAGGATGGGATTCCGTCTCGCTCAAGCGACCAGCAGGGCGGGGTCAAAGCAATGGCACCGCAGGGAATCAAATGCCCTCTAGGCTGACGTTGAGAAAGCGGGCAATCTCGGCTGCCTGGTTTTCGATCTCCATCAGGGGGGGAGGCTGGCCCACTCCGGTGAGGGGGATGTCACCACGTCCTTTCACTCGCAAGTAGATGGCTCGGCGGGGGTTAAGCCCCTCTCTCAGCTCCACCCGTAAGCTTTGCACATCGGCAAAGTCATACTCCAGGCGGACTTCACGGTTTTTGCCCGGAAAGCCTCGCCGTACCAGAGTTATCTTCTGCGTGCGCCGGTCGAACTCGTTGTAGCCGCCTCCCAAGTTCCAATACAAACTCAGCCACTGGTATAGCCCCGCCAGGGATCCGAGCACCCCGTAAAAGAGCATGGCAATGCCTTGGGGAATAAACACCAGGCTGGCGGGATCGGAAAAGGGGAGCAAATTGCGGTGGAGATAGCTGGAAAGGCCGGCCAAGGTAAAGCCCAGCCCTCCCCCCGTCAGCGCCACCGCCCAAAAGTACACGCTGGGCCGCCGCGACCCAATCACGGTGTAGCGCAGCAAATCGTCAGAACGGATTTCAGGAACAATGGCGGACACAGTTGGGATCCCTGCAGGTTTTCCAAGGCTGGCTTCCCCCATTCTATAGGCTATGGGCGGCAAGGGTTTTCCCCAGCAGAGGGGCGCTCAGGGGACTGGCAAGAGCTAGAGCCGCCTGGGGAATGGGGGCGGAAGTCCTCTGCGCTGTACAGCCCCTCTCCCGAAGGGAGTTAGGGATAGTTTTTATTGTTATGGCTCCTTTTGCTCCTTGTAAGAGCCGTAGCAGGGATCCCTGCTGGGGTTCTGAGGCGTTCTATCTGCTGACAGAGCCCAACAGCATACGCCAATGGGATCCCTCTCACCTCAGGGTTGGGTTTGGCGTGGGGTAACGATCCTACCCTCTCCTGGGGCGACTTCCGGGGGGTTGGGTCGGGTCTGCCCAGGGGGCTCATCAGCAGCATCCGAGGGAGAGGCAGGGGTGGGATCCGGCTCAGGAGAGGCCGTTTGTTGCGGTTCTGCGGCAGGGGGAGAAGGCTGAGGCTCAGGGGTTGGGTCTGGCAGGGCTGGCGGCTGGGGTAGGGCGTCTTGGGCTGTTCGTTCCCCAAAAGCCGATAAGGCAATGGCAGCTTCCCCGCGGCTGACCGGCTCGAAGGGGTTGAAGGTGCGGATGGGGCCAAAGGTGCGCAGCACGGTGGAGGCATTCTCCAGACTGCGATCCGCTACCAGAGCAGGAACAACCTCAGGAGGAATTTGCGCCGCATCGGTAAACCCCCAGCGCTCTTCCAGCTCTGCTCGGGATCCCTTGATCTGGCCGGGAGGTAAGTCCAGAGGCACCTTCATGCGGATCAACTCTGCCCGCGACAGCAGGCTGTTGGGGCGAAACTCTCGATTGGCATCTCCGGCAATTATGCCGGCAGCTCCCAGGGCTTGAATGTAGCGAAAGTTGGGATCCTCCTCCGGCACATCCAAAAAGAGGGGGCGTTCCGAGGGGGATCCCAGGCGGATTTGCCGGCTGGGCTCATCGGCGTGGATGGCGTTGTTGGCCAACACCAGCCAACGGGCAAATTCTCCGCGACGAACGCTGCGCTGCGGCTGAAATTCGCTGCTGGAGATATCGGCAAAAACTCCCAACCGATCTAGGTATCCCACCGAACGGGCCACCAGAGATCCGGGCTCCAAGTCTGTAAAGCGGCTGCTGTCCTGGCTGGGCAGAGGTGAAGAGGGGGCGGGAGCAGTGGGGATCGAGATAGAGGGTGGGATGGATCCCGGCGAAGGTTGAGGCGAGGGAGGTGCCAGCGGCTCAGATTGGGCTGTGGGCGGGCCCACTGGGCGTACAGCGCGCTCTAGCTGTTCTCCCCACTCGGTTCCCTGGCAAGCCGACAACAGCCAGAGCAACGAAACAAAGCTGCCGAGCTTGAGCCAGGGGCCAGGCCGCATAGGTTTAGACTGATGATGCACCGCTCTACCTTTCTCTATTGGTCTCTATTGGGCCCATTTGCGGCTGAACTCCTCCAGCACGTCCAGCAGGTTAAGCAGGCTTTGCATCGGCAGGAGATCGGCCAGGGGCAATTCTTTGCGCCCACCCCCCACTTTCACCGGGATCCCTTGCAAGATCTCTGTGACGGCGTCCTCATCCACCTTGCCTGCCATCACCTGGGGTGCCAGTCGCTCCGCCAAAAGGGTATGCAGGTGGGCATCGCGCAGGTAAAGATGCCAGCGGGCCACATCGATGTAAACTTCTTTACCAATGGCAGCGGCCAATTGCTCAATGTCTGGGTTGCTGGGCACTTTGGCCATCCCTCAGCTCCGTTGGTGGTTGCGTCTGCCCCTCCCTCAGATCATAACCCGAACCCAAGGACTCCTCAGGGAGGGCTGGCAGCAGAGCGATTGGGTAGAGGTAGGGCGAAGTTCTCTTGCAGCTGCCGCAGCATCAACAGGTGTTCCAGAGCTAGGCGATCCCGTTCTGTCCGCAACTGGCTCAGTTGGGCCTGAATTTGGCGGATATCGGCCTCGTCGGAGTCCCAGGTTTGCAAAAGGCGGTAGAGGCGCTCTTGTTGGTCGGCAATTTGCCGGTTTAGGCGGGCTAGGCGGCGGCTGAACTCCACATCCATTTCCTCTGCCAGCTCGGAATCCGGCAGCAGGGCCAGGCGATCCCAATGGATGCCCAGGTCGGCCAAGCTTGGCGGGGACGGATCCAACTCCTTGAGGAGGGGGAAATCCGGAAAAAGCAATGGATCTGTTTGATCGGGGGCGGGGGGTTGAGGGCGAGCCACCGGAGGGGTGAGACGGGATCCGGGTGAAGGCAGGTTTGTGGGCTGGGGGGCAGGCTCCTGTCCACTGGGAGAGGAGTGCAACTGCTTCGGACTCCGTCCCGCCGGCGCGGACGGCGTTGCCAGATGGCTACTGCTGGGATCTGCCTGGGCCGACAGGGATCCCAGACTGCATAGCCAAAGGCAGACTCCTAGCCCACAAGCCCAGCGAACTGCTTTTTCCACCCTGCGCTCCTCAGTCTTTCTCAAGCCTGCTCAGGTCATTCCCAGCCCACCAAGGACTCCGTCCCGTTGATGCGAACGGCTCCGGTCCCGTTGGCGGAGCGAGATCCACGGTCGGGCATTGCCTCAAACAAAATCGAGTAGGCATCTTGTTTTTGCCCCGCCTCGAAAAGATAGCGTTGGGCAACACGAGCAGAGGCAGGCACGATGGCCACGCGCACCGGCGGATCTTCCAGCGATACCAAAGGCTGGGGATGAGACCAACGCCATCCCGCCCAGCCCGCCCCTGCCAAGGCCACTACAGCCGCTGCCACCCGTCCCCAAGGGGTGCCCTTACGTTGCCGCCAGCCCAGGTCGAGCATTGGCCGCCGATCCAGCTCAGCGAACACACGGCTGATCAACAGCTCCGTCTGGGTGGAGTTCAAGGTGGGGGCCTTGAGATTGGCCAAACCGGCCTGTAAAGCTGCCAGTTGGCTGTACAGTTGCCGCGCCTGAGGATCGCTGGCCAGCCAATCTTCCACCTGCCGCGCCTCTTGAGACGACAATTCCCCATCCAAGTAGGCGCTCAACTGTTCAAAGCGCTCATCCACCACCGGCAGCTCTTGCTGGGGATCCCTGGGGTCGGGGTTGGGGTTGCCGCGAACCATGGTCATTCACCATTAAGGTAGGGTTTTAGGGTGGATTGCAAGCGGGCGCGGGCACGGGCAATGCGAGACTTAACAGTGCCCAAAGACACCCCTGTGATCTCGGCAATTTCCTCATAAGCCATTCCCTGAATTTCCCGCAGCAGGATTGTCTGGCGAAAGGCCTGCGGCAGGTCGCGGACGGCTTGGTGCAATCGCTCGTAGAACTCGCAGGTGGCGAGGTGCTCATGGGGGCTGGGGCTCTCGCTGGGCAGCTCCCACTCCATCTCGCTATCCCGCATCTGAATCGGCGCATCCAGAGAAAGGGGCTGCTGCTGTCGTTTGCGCTTGCGCAGCTCGTCGTAAAACAGGTTGGTGGCGATCCGCCCCAGCCAGCTGCGAAATTTTGCCGGCTCCTGTAGGCGTTTCAGGTGGCGGTAGGCCCGGATCCAAACTTCCTGGGCCAAGTCATGCCGGTCCTGCCAGTCCGGGGCAAGATGATAGAGCACCTTGTCCACATGGGCCTGATGGCGACGCATCAACTCGGCAAAAGCCTCCCGATGGGGCTGGGATCCCTGCTGACAGAGCAGCACCAGATCCGCATCAGCGAGCTTTTCGGGCCGCACAGGCACGTTCTTCACCAAGACGGACCAGCGCTGGCCACTGATGTCGCTGAGGGCAGCATCCATAGGCATCCATAGGTTGTAACAACAGCAACAGCGGAGGGATCCCCTCGCCGACAAAACCTCTGTTGCCCAGACGAAATGGCAGAGTTTGGGTTCCCCCCACCCTCAAACCGAGGGTAGCTCCAGAGGCTCTGAGGGCCATACCGGCAAGACCACCTCCTCATTGGATCTTGGCGCACATGGCAGGACGGTGGACACAGGAGCACTTTTGCAGGATAGCTCTTGAGTTGATAACTGGGCTACAGTGGGCTTGCGGTATGGTAAAACCCCGACCCGGCATGACTTCCGATGCTCCTGTTGCCGTCCTCTCCGAGCTCAAGGCGGTACCCATGTTGGCCGAACTTTCGGCAACGTCCTTGCAATGGCTGGGATCCCAGGTCAAGCTGCGGGATATCCCGGCGGGACAGGCCCTCTTCATGCAAGATGCCTGGGGCAGCGTAGTTTATCTGATCCTCGCCGGCTGGGCTAAGGTGCGGCGGGCTTTGCGGGCGCAAGACAGCACCAAAACCCTTGCCTTGCTGGGGCCGGGCGCTTGGGTGGGGGAAATGGCGGTACTGGACGAAGCTCCCCGCTCGCGAGATGTGCTGGCCCTAACCCCGCTGCGGGTGGCCGGGATCCCGGCGGCAACCTTCAAAGCACTGATGCTGCAGGAGCCGCAACTGTGCTACCAACTGGCCTGCAGCCTCTCCCGTCGCCTGCGCCTGGCCAACTTGCAGGCGGATCTCGACCAGCAGAGCCCCCCGGTGCGGGTGGTGCATACACTGGTGCAACTGGCGGAAGCTTTTGGCGAGAAGACCGCCCAGGGGATGCGCATTGTCTACCCTCCCCCCCAGGATTTGGCCGATCTCAGCCAGGTTAGCCGAGAGACAGCCACGGCGGTGCTAAGCCGTCTGCAGCAGCAGGGAGTTATTCAGCCTTTGCCGGAGCAACAGTCTTTGCTGCTGATCCAGTACGCCAAACTGGTAGAGGCCACCCGTCTGCTTTAGATATTGAAGATATTGACCCATGTCTCCCCAACCGATTTCTCCCCATCCAGGACAAGAATCTGTCTGGGACTATCCGCGCCCACCTCGTCTGGAGCCCACCACAGAACTGGTGGAAGTTCTCTTCAATGGCGAGCTCATTGCCCAAAGCCGCCGTTGCTACCGCGTCCTGGAAACCAGCCACCCGCCCACCTACTACATTCCCCCCACCGACGTTCGACTGCAGTATCTCCGCCCCAGCTCTCGCACCTCTTTCTGTGAGTTCAAAGGGGCTGCCTGCTACTGGACAGTTCAGGTCGGATCCCAAACAGCCGTAGATGCCGCCTGGAGCTATCCGGATCCCAGCCCGGCGTTTTTGCCCATCCGCGACTACCTTGCCTTTTATCCAGGCCGTGTGCAGGAGTGCCGGGTAGGTGGAGAACGAGTCCGGCCTCAACCCGGAGATTTCTACGGCGGTTGGATCACCTCAAAGGTCGTAGGCCCTTTCAAAGGAGAGCCGGGTAGCTGGAACTGGTAGGGGCGGAGCAGCGATTCCCGAGGGGGGATCCCTTTTACCCACGAAAAGGACTACAGTTAAGTCGATGCGGGTAAGTTGTCCAAGGACTCCGTCCCGCTGGCACGAACAGGAGAGCGCGGACAAAAACCATGACGGTGCGGGTGCCCCTCGACTATTATCGGGTTTTGATGCTGTCGGCACGGGCAGATGAGCATCAGATTGAGCAGGCATACCGGGAGCGAATCGATCTCAAGCCGGGCGAGCGCTCCTGGCTGCTGGAGTTCTCGCCACAGGCTGTGGAAGCTCGCGCTCAAATGATCCAAGAGGCAGCTTCTGTGCTGCTTAACCCTGAGGCACGGCGAAACTACGACGAACATCTCATGCCGGCGGATCCCACCTTAACGGTGGAGGAAACACGCTTGCCGGGAGTGCTGTGCTTGTATTGCGAAGCCGGAGAATACCAAGCTGCCTTGGACTTGGCTCAACATATGCTGGAGCAGGGCCACCCTGCTCGTTCCGATGCCATTTTGGCGCGGGCCATCGCTCGTCTGGAACTGGGTCGAGAAGCCTGGCAACAGGGATCCTATGAAGAGGCGGCGCGTTCCCTACAGGCGGGCTTGGCGGAGCTGGAGGAGTATCAGGCCTTTCCGCAGATGCAAGCGGAGATCCGTATCGATTTGGGCAAGCTGCGTCCCTATCGCATTTTGCAACTCCTCAGCCAAAGTGCTCCCGCCCAAGCTGGAAGACACACCGCTGATGGGAACGGGGAGCGACAGCAGGGACTGGCTCTCCTCAAAGCCATGCTGGACGAACGGGGCGGCATCGAGGGGATGGGGCAAGATGGCTCTGGCCTCAGCACCGAAGATTTCCTGCGCTTTATCCAACGGGTACGTCGCCACCTCACCCTCAAAGAACAGCAGGAGTTGTTCGAGCGGGAGGCTGAGCGTCCCTCGATGGTGGCCGCCTACTTGGCCGTGCAGGTGTTGCTGGCGGCAGGTTATCTGGAAAACCGCCCGGCTCTGGTGCGGCGTGCTCGCGGCTACCTGGCTCGTCTGGCGCAGCGGCAGGATGTGCATCTGGAGCAGGCTATCTGTAGTCTGTTGCTGGGGCAGACCGAAGACGCGCTCGCCCATCTGCGCTCCACCCAAGAAGTAGAGGCCTTGCAGTTTATCGAAGAACACTCCGCCGGTTCTCCCGACCATCTGCCGGGTCTGTGCCGCTTCACAGAAAAATGGTTTCAGGAGGAGGTGTTCCCGGAGTTCCGCGGTCTGGAAGCCGCCCAAGTGACGTTGCAAGCCTACTTCGACAACCCCCAAGTACAAGCTTACCTGGACGAAATGCCCAGCCGCGAAGACCCGCCGGCAGGGATGCTCTCTCCCCAAGTCCCCCATCCCCCACCTCATTTGCCTGCCGTGGTGGGTGGCGTGCGCCCCCCTAATCCAACCCAAGAATTGCAGCGCCCCCCCACCCCTTGGCAATGGGGAGGAGTGATGCCCCCGCCAGAACCCCCGCGCCTCTCGGATTTGCCCTCCTACCGGAGCACCCCCAAGGCGGGCGTCTCTGCTCTTGCGGATGAGAGTTCTAGTGCCCAAGACCGTTCCCCTCAGGGGGACGGAGTCCAGGGCCTAAGGTCCGCTGGCGCGATCGGTTTGCAGGATGTGGAGCGTTACCGCCGCAGCCGCTTGGGGGGCCGTAAGCGTCCTACCTTTCCCGCTGGCGTTCGTTTGGGCTCCGCACCGCTGGCGCGAATGGCCGGGGTGGTCGGTGTGGGCATCCTCTCCCTATTGGTCATCTGGCAAATGTTGCGGGGCCTCTTCACGCCGCCGCCGGCACCACCGCTGGAGCAACCCCAGGTGCAAATTGAGCAGCCGCCGGTTGACATATCGCTACGCGACGCCTCCGCGAACGACAATCCCGGCCAGACGGAACTCACTCCCACGCCTGAGCTAACCGGCCCTCTGGCGGAGTGGCAAGGAGTACAACAGGTGCGGGTGGTCTCCAACGATGGCCTCAACATTCGCCAGCAACCCAGCCTGACGGGAGCCATTGTCGGGACAGCCCCACGCCAAGCCCTGCTGCGGGTGGTGGAGGTGCAGGCTGGGGAGGGACAGGTGCCCGTCTGGCTGCGCATTGAGCGAGATGGCGCGCCCGGGGGATGGGTCGCCGCCCAGTCGGGCTCCACCCGTCTGGTGGAACGGCTCTAGCTCTCCCTTGCTGCCAGCTGTTATTGCTCCGCAACGCTGCTGCGACCGCGCTACGGGGACGGAGTTCTCGGTCCCGCCCTTTTAAGGGGTATAGTCTGCTTCCTTCTCAACTGTTGTGGATATTCTGCGCAATGCCCCGCTGGGGATTTATCTGGAAGAGCCTCGCACCTGGCTACATTGCCTGGATCCGCGGGTTAAGCTGGCCTGGCTGCTCAGCTTTCTCCTCAGCCCCATTTTGGCCGGCAATGGTTGGCGCTTGGCCGTGGTGGTGGCTCTTCTGCTGCTAACTGTGGCGGCCCGTCTGCCGCGCCGGGTTTGGTCGGGCCAACTCTCCCTGGTGCTGGCCCTGAGCCTGCTCACCTTTGGGATCACCAGCTTGGCGCCGGATGGATTGGGGGTTTTTCCCCAACCGCAACGGCAGGATATGCAGGTGGTAGGCTATGGGCTGATTCCCGTTAGCGGTGCCGAGCGCTCTGTTCGCGACAGCGGGAGGGATTCCTTTTTGGCTGTAGAACAGGGATCCCCAGACCGTGCCTGGCGGGAGCAAACCCGTGCTTGGCAAACCCCTTACCGCTACCGCCTGGTTCAGTTTTCCCTGTTGGGGCGAACCTTTCAGGTCTCCCGCCGTTCTCTATCGGTGGCGCTGCGGCTGGGCACCCTCATTTTTACGTTGCTCTACGCTACCCATTTGTTTTTGTTGACCACGGCCCCCGAAGAAATTGCCGAGGGGATCGGCCAATGGTTGCAGCCTCTCAAGCGTTGGAGATGGCCGATTGCCGAAGTAATTCTCACCCTCACCTTGGCGCTGCGCTTTCTGCCTTTGGTGATGGAAGAGGTGCAAAACTTGGCGCGGGCGGTGCGAACTCGGGATGTGCGCTGGGGATCCCTGAGTTTCCGGGGCGGGATGCAAACCCTGCTGGCCTTGGTGGAGCGCTTTTTTGAAAACTTGCTCCTGCGTGCCGAACAGACGGCTATGGCAATGCAGGCCCGTGGGCTGACCGGCCCAGACCATCCCCTGCGCTGGCACCGCCTACAACTGCGGCGGCTGGATCGCGGCCTACTGGCTCTACTGCCCCTGTTTTGGCTGCTCAGAACCTTGTCCCCCTAAGGTGACCGGCAACACAGCTTTTTCCTACCCAGGGGGATGGGGCTCGTCGCTGCCCATCGGCATGAGCAGCCGAGAGACACAACGCCCATCGGAAGAGAGGTAAAAGGAGAGCTGGCCCCCCATCCGCTGCACCACCCGTTGACACAGGCTGAGTTCCAGACCAGGACTTACCGATAGAGGCGACTTGAGCAGAGGATCTGCGTAGATCACCTGGTTCGGATCCAACTGAAGGGCGGCCATCAGGTGAGGGTCGAAGCTGCCCTGATCCACCACCAGCAGCTCTGCATAGCCAAAGGGCTCCGCATCGCTATCGCGAACGCTGGCTTGGCTCCACAGATCCAGCCGCCCCCCTTCCGGGCTGCGCAAAATAGCGGCTGTCAACACCTCCCAGAGCACCATCTCCAGTCGTTCGGGATCCCCCTGGATGGTAAGGCTCATGTCCCCATGGGCCCGCGGCCATAACTTGCGTTTTTGGGTCAGGGCCTCCACTCGGCGTAGGCTTTTGCGCACCAAGGTTGCCAAGGGCACCGACCGCGACTGCGGCTGCACCTGCCAAGTTTCCGACTGCAACAACGGCCCTGTGGAGACGGTCAGATCCCGCAGCCCTCTGCCGATCTCCACCACCTTTTGCCAGCGGGTGGCTTCGTCTCCGGGAATCTCCGGCACCTGACCCAGGCGGCGCAGGCTGTCCAGAAGGGCATTCTGCATGTCCATCAGGCGGCGGTGTTTGTACCAGTTCAACTCCCTGAGCACCTCCTGCTGCTCTTGCAAAGTTTGCATCCAGAGCAAGCGCCGCACCGTCCAGCCGCAGGTCTGGGCGATCAACATCACAGCCGCCCGCTCGTCGGGATCCCAAACCTTGCCCGCTTCTGCCCCCAAGATCAAAACTCCCAAAGCTCCCGCCTGAGATTCCGTTGGGACAGTGTTGACCAGCAGCCAGGATCCCAGGCCGGTAGCAAAGTGCTCCGCACCGCTGACGCGACTGAGCCAAGTGCGGCTGGCAGGGGGGATCTGGGTGAGCGGGAGAGGTTCTGCTGACTGCAGCGCGTAGGCCAGTAGGGGATCTTGCAGATCGATCTCGGTGGGGCCGGTCTCCGTCCCGGCAGCAAAAGATGGCTGGAGCTGAGCCCGGCTCTCCCCCGGCTGCCAACTAACCATGAGCGCCAGAGGGATCCCCAGCAATTGGGCCGTCTGTCGAGTGGTAGTGGTGTACAGATCTGACAAGGTGGCCGAGTTTTGCAAGGTTAAACAAGTGGTGATCAGGCCCTTGAGCAACTGCTCTTGTCGTTGCCGGCGTTGTTCTGACCGAATTTGCCGCAGGATCACCCCCACCTGTTGGGCAATCCCCCGCAGCAGTTGCCGCTCTTCCCGGCTCCAGGCCCGTAGCTGGGGATGCAACACCAAGAGCAGCCCTTCCACGGGTGTGTTGGCCCCGGTATGGGTCAGCATCAGGGAACGAACTCCTGCCAGTTCCTGCCGCCAAGAGAGCAGGCGCAGATCTTGGTCGTAGTTTTCTGCCACCACCACCTCGCTGCGCATGAGATCCTGCCAGTCCTGGTCGCTCAGAGGGCTGAACTGCTGCGGCAAAGTCTGCTTGCCCTGTTGCTCCGCGACGCTGCGGTACTCGTAGAAGAGGCGGGGGATGGAGCTGTCGCTATCCACCGTCAACACGGCTACTGCACCGACTTTCAGACGCTGGCCCAGGCCGACAATGGCTTGCTGGAGAGCCTGTTGCAGCTCTGCCGGGTTGTAAAGCGAGCGGCCCACCTGCTGCACAAACTCTTGGTCATCGGCCAACTGGCGAATGCGGCGATCCAGATTTTCCAGAGGGCTGGCCAGGGCCAACCCATTGGCGGCAGCGGCCACCAACTGTCGCTCAGCGGCTTGCCAGGTACGGGGCACATCGGATTGCACCCAGATAAACCCCAGCAGATCCTTCTCCAGCAAAATCGGGGCTGCCAAAACAGCCTGGGCTCGCAACTGCTGCATCAGCTTGGGGGGAACCTCAGAGCGAGTCGTCCCTGTGCCGCCCACCACCACCTGGCCATCGGCGAGGGTGTAGTACATGTCCCCCAATTCCCGCAGCGAAAGGCTGACCTCCCCTGTTGGCCCTGCTCCGACTTTAGCCCCTTTGGGAACAGGGGGCTGAGAGGACTCCGTCCCCCCGCTGTTGCCAACAGCTTTGGGGGCGCTTCCATGGGGGACGAACTGCCCCTGGCCGCGCTCGTGCCAATACACCTGAATGTGGACGGCGCCCAGGAAAGACTGTAGCTCTTGCTTCACCCAGCTGACCCGTTCCTGCAGGGATCCCGCCTGGCGCATCGCCGTTCCCAACCTCAGGAGTGGATCCTCAAGGCGCTTTTCGGTCTGCTGCTGCCAAGCGTTTTCCAACTCCTGCAGAGAGGCTGCCAACTGCCCCAGCAAAATTCCCAAGAGAGCCTTTTCGTCCTCATGGGTGGTAACCCCCCACATTTGGGATCCCAACATCAGGATCCCCAAGCAGCGCCGCCGTCCCACTGCCGTTCGCGACAGCGGGCCGTAGGCCGAGAAGGGATAAATGAAACAGCCCTGGATCCCGCCCAGTCGCCTGGCCTCCCGCTGCCAAATGCCCATGCGCGGTTCCTGAGAGAGGTCGGGCAGGCTGATCGGTCGCTGCTCGATCACCACCTGCTCCAGGATCTCCCCCGGCTGTAGAGGATGCACCGCCCGCAGTAGGGTTTGATCCTCAAGAAGGGTCACTCCCCCCTGGCCCACCAACTGGTGATTTTGATAATCGTAAAAGGCCAGCCAGACCAGCGGCGCCCCAAACACCGCCCCGACATAGTCGAGGGTGAGCTGAATCAGCCCATTGGCATCCGTTTGCTCTCGCATCTGTTGCAATGTCGCTTGCAGGGCCACCAGGGGAGATATTGACCCAGCTCTATCCGAAGAATAAGGGGGAACAGACTGAACCATACCTGTGTGGATCTATTCCGCAGGTTCCTCTGCAAGCCAATGCCGTATCAGCCAGACTTCAGCTCGTCTCTGTTATGAGCCTTCTCGTCTCCCTGCTTCCTTGTTACTGGGCAACACTGACACAAAAAAGCGAGGAGAAGCGAGCCCGGACTTGTTGCTGTTTGAAACAACTATAGCCCCCAGATGAAAGGCTGGGTAGCAATAGGGGCAGCCGAAGTCTTTGACATGCTCCCCCGCCTAAAGGCAGGGGATTCCGGTTCCTGGTTCTGCGACAACTTGCCGTGTTGGGTTGCCCCTCCACAACAGCGGTGCTCATCTCCCCAGGCGTTCCCCCAAGCGCTACGCGCCACTGATGCAAGCGCAGGGCGGTTTCCTCTCGCGCCAGCGGGACAGAATCCTTATGCCCTTAGGTACCGTTGCGAACAACAACTAAAAAACCTATTGAGGTTGCATCCAGTCGTGAGACTGTTGGGCTTAAGGCCTACGGCCCGCTTACGCGAATAGAGCGGTTGATTACCCTGCCGCTGCGGGCAGCATAGCACACAGCCGCCCTAAAGCGCGGGGCTTTAGACCCAGTTTTTTGGTAAGTGATTAAGTAATTAATTTGGGGTTAATTGTGGGAAGGCTTCACAACTGGGATCCCGCGCAGCTTGTGAGTATGGGTCACCAAGCTCTGGACAAAGTGTTGAAAGCGCTGTTGTAGCTTCTCGTCTTTGAGATTGCCTTGCTCGTCAAAAGCGTTCCAAGCCCGACCGATGGCGATTTGCTCTGGGATCACCCAGCCATGCACCCAACGCACAATCAAGCGCATCTGGTTCAGGGTATTGCTGTTGCTCTCGCCGCCCAAAACGCTGATTAACCCAAAGACCTTACCCTCCAGTTGCTCAAAACTCAACAGATCCAGTGCATTTTTCAGGCTGCCGCTGATGCCGCCGTGGTACTCCGGGCTGGCTAGGATGATCCCATCCGCCCGCTTCATGGTTGCTCGTAGGACTGCCACATCGGGATAATCCGCATAGGACTCCGAGCCATCCACAAAGGGCAACTTCATCTGCCGCAGATCGAGGATGTGCAACGGGATCCCCAACTTCTCAAACTCGCGCCGCGCCACCTCCAGCGCCTGGTACGTCAGGGAATTGGGCCGCAAGCTGCCCCCGATTGCCACGAAACGGGCCTCAGAGGCTTCAGCCATGGTGGTTTGAGGATCGACAGTAAGGGCTTGCAGAGGAGACATGAGCCGGGTTCCTGAGCAGACATTAGTTACGTTGCAAACAATCATAACTCATACCAACTCCGAGTTGTAAAGATTTCTTTAACTTTTCTGCTCCCCAACCCTAATGCATTCGCCGAAGCGTTGCATAGCGATAACAGCCGGATTCCTATCCAGAACTGGGGATCTGGATACCTCTCGGCAAAGGGATCCAAGGCCAGCGGATCACCTGCAGCAGGTTGGAAAAGTCATCCCGCCAGACGGGATCCCCGGCCTGGGGCAAAAGGGGCTGCCAGGGATCCAGTTCCTGCAGGACTCCAGAGTTTTGGGCCAAAGGGCTCCGCCCTACTGAGGCGGTCGTCGAAGCGTCGCGCGGCGATAACAGCACCCAGTGGGAAGGGGCCAGCCCCGCCTGGCGTTGCTCAGGGGAGAGATCCCGGTGGTCTTGGTGCCAAGCGTGAAGCTGCAGGGATCCGGCCAGGCCGGCCAACACCGGGGCCAAGTCGAGGTGGCGGTTGGTGATGTTGAACAGCAGCCAGCCCTGGGGCTTGAGCTTGCTCAGGTAGAGGGCCAAAGCCTCTTGCGTGAGCAAATGCACCGGCACCGCGTCAGAGCTGAAGGCATCCATCACCATCAGGTCGTAGCTGCCCTCTGGGATCCCCTTGAGGCTGAGCCGGGCATCGCCGAGGATGACCTGCACCTGCGCCCGTGCCTGAGCCCACCGGAGATAGGAAAAATAGCGGCTCGCCCAATCGACCACGGTGGGATCCAACTCGAAAAACGTCCACTCATCCCCTGGCTCGGCATAGGCGGCCAACGTGCCGATCCCCAGCCCCAACACCGCAATGGCGGGCGTGGGATCCACAGTCTGGGCTCTGAACGCCGCAAACACCTGCCCAACGGGCCCAGGCCGAGCGAAATAGGTCAGCGGCTCCAGCGCTTTTTCCGGATCCAAGTTTTGGCTGCCGTGTAGAGTGGTGCCGTGCAGAAGGCTGCGGAAGGATCCCTGCTCAGTTTGGTATTCCACGATCCGGTTGAGGCCGAAGGCGCTGCGCTCGCTGTGGATCACCTGCAGTCCCGGCTGCAGCCAGGGTTGCCCCAGCAGCACAACCAACCCCGCCATTGCTCCCACCCAACCGACCTTGGCCTGCCAGCCAGGGGCTCCGCTCTGCTGCTGTGAACGGCTCTCCCCTGACACCAACAGCGCCAGCACCGCCCAGCCCAACGCCAAACCCACCCCAGCGCCCACCTGCAGCAACGCCTGCGGTTGAAAGTGCAACAGCAGCAAAGGCAGGAGCAGCCCCAGCCCCAGCCACAGGCCCACCCGCCCCCCCTGCGCCCCCAGCACGGCCAGCGACATCCCCAGCAACAGGGGATATTCCAGCACCGTCTCGAACACCTGCGGTGCCAAGAGGGCAGAGAACATTCCCCCCAAACTCCCCCCCAAAGCCAGCCACAGGTAAAACTGCGTCAACTGCTTCACCGGCGGGCGACGGCAAGCTAACCGGCTGTGGCAGCCCCAGCTCACCAGCCCAAAGGTGATCAGATGCAGCGGCAGAAGCAAAAAACCGGGCCTCACCCAGCCCAAGACCTGTACCCCCACCGCCCCGCAGGCCAGAAGAGCTGTTGTTCCCAAAACCCACTCATTGGGGTGGATCCCCCCGAAAGCCAGCATGAGTGTCAGCAGATAGATCCCCAGAGGAATGGCCCACAACAGGGGCACTGCCGCCACATCGGTGGTCAACAAGGTGGTGACCGCCACCAACAGGCCCGCCGGCAAAAAAGCCAGACCCGCCCAGCGCCAACGCTCTCGCCAGGAAACAGTCAAATCCCCCGGAGCAGCGCCGGATCCCTGGGAATCTGCCCCGCGTTCTTGTTGCTCCGCAACGCTGTTGCGACTGAGCAGCAGACCCACCCCGCTTAGCAGCACCAGGGCTGCCACCAGCGCGTAGGATCCCGTCCACAGGTGAGTTTGCCCAGCCAAAGACAGGCGGGGCTCCAACAACAGCGGGTACCCCAGCAGCCCGCCCAAGCTGCCGGCATTGCTGGCCACATAGAGAAAGTAGGGATCCGGGATCCCCTGTTGTTCCGCGCCCCCTCTTGCTGCCAACCCCCGTTGCAGCAACGGCGTCGTCGCCGACAGGAGAAACAGCGGCACTCCAGCTCCCAAAGTCAAGTCTGCCAACAGAGCGAGAGGGGGCCACACTTCTTTCGGTTGGCCGGGGATCCCCAATTGAAAGGGCAAAAGCCTCAGACCGGCCAGCAACAGGATCCCGTGGATTAGCACCCCCATCCTGGGATTGAGCCCGCGCCCCAGCCGGTCTGCCCACAGGTAGCCCAGCAGCAGGGTGGCCTGAAAAAAGGCCAGGCAGGTATTCCACACCAGGGGGGATCCCCCCCACAGCGGCAACAGCAACTTGCCCAGCAGCAACTGTCCCCAAAAGAGGCAAAAAGCGCTGCCAAACAAGCTGAGGCCAACCAGCCAAATCAAAGCCGACCTACCGCAAACCCCTCAACTGCCAGTATTGCCCACTTTCTCCCGGAAGCTTGAGGTGGGATTCACAGTCATTTCAGGTTAGCTAGACCGCCGAGAAGCCCCGCACTCTATGCGTCAGCATGAGTGCAGAAGTATGTCACGATCGCAACGCTGACGCAAACCCAAACTGCACTCCCAATGTTGCCATACAGCGCTAACGCGAACACAGAGCATCGCTGGCTCTGGCGTGACCAGCCCATTCGCTACCAACAGTCGGGATCCGCAGGCCCAGCCGTGTTGCTCATCCATGGCTTCGGGGCCAGCAGCGACCATTGGCGGAAAAATTTGCCGGAGCTGGGGCAGCACTGTCAGGTGTATGCGATTGATTTGTTGGGGTTTGGGGGATCCGCCAAGCCCCTGCCGGGATCCCCTTTGCCCTACACCTTCGAGACCTGGGGATCCCTGGTGGCCGATTTTGTCCGAGAGGTGGTGGGCCAGCCAGTCTATCTGGTGGGCAACTCGATTGGGGGCATCGTGGCTTTGCAGGCGGCGGTTCTGGATCCAGCCCAGGTTTTAGGGGTAGCGATGTTGGATCCCTCGCTGCGGCTATTGCACGAGCGGAAACGGGGCCAGGTCTCCTGGCTGCGCCGCCAGTTTACCCCTTTGCTGCAATCCCTGCTGGGGTGGCCCCCCTTTGGTCGTTTCTTCTTTGCTCAGGTGGCCCAGGCTAGGGCCATTCGCAATATCCTCCTCCAAGCCTACGGGCGCAAAGAAGCGGTTACCGAGGAGCTGATCCAGCTTTTGCTCAAACCCGCTTTGGAGCCGGGGGCGGCAGAGGTCTTTTTGGCCTTTGTGCGCTATTCTCAGGGGCCTTTGGCTGAAGATCTCTTGCCTCAGCTCACCTGTCCCGTCTTGATCTTGTGGGGGGAAGCGGATCCCTGGGAACCCATTGCTCTGGGGCGGGCCCTGGCACAGTTTCCTTGCGTGGTGGGGTTCATCCCGTTGCCGGGGGTTGGCCATTGCCCCCAGGATGAAGCCCCCGAGCTGGTCAACCCGCTGCTTTTGGATTGGATCCGGGATCCCACCAAAAAACCTGAAAAAGGAGTTCGTTCCGCCGGGATCCCCTCACCCCCCCTGCAAGAGGAGAGCTAGGAAGTGGCGCAGCAGGAGCTTCCCCGTGCTGGGGAATGGCATGGGCTGCCCTTGGAATCCTCGTACCTACGCCCGACCGAGGTGCTCCAGTCGATCCAGGTTGGGGCCGCTCAGCCGGAATGCCTGGCCAAACCCCTGGATGAAGCTGCCAGCTTTGGGGATGATCTGACAGAAGTGAAAATCCGCCAAGCCCAGGATCATCTCGGCAATCTCGTACTTGGCGCGGTAGAGGGCTTCAAACCCCTGCGCCTGCGCCTCCTCGCGGCTGAGAAACTGGGCTTCTCCGCTCACCATCACCCGCGACAGGGCATGGTTACTGCGGGGATCCCCTGGGGTGGGCGGCTCGTGGATGAGCAGGCTGGCACGGGGATCTGCCCGCAAAGCCTGGGTGTGGCCAGAAAGATCGCTGATGACAATGGCAAAGCGCAAGGGATCCCGCTGCACCACAAAAGGCACCAACGACACCGCCGGGGATCCCTGCTCCAGCACCGCCAAGCTGGCCACCGGCTGGCCATCCAGCAGCATATTTAACTGTTCCAGCACCGACATGGTTGTCCTCCAGTCCCCTTGCTATTATCAGCTCCCCTGTACTGGGACAAGAGCCACAACCCTGCTTACAGGCTGTTCCTGGCCTGGTTGAACTCTGCCCGGCAGCTCGGAACATTGGGCGTCAACAACGTTGTAAATAAAACTTTACAATCCTATGCAAAGCGAGCTACGCTGGTGAAGAAAGCACAAGGAGAACCCTATGACCCGATATCGCTCCGTTGTCGTCGAAGAAGGTGGTCGGCTGAACAACTACGCCATCGAGCCGGAAATGTATGTGGACAGCACCCCCCGCGTGGGCTTCACCGAATATGCAGAGCGCTTGAACGGGCGTTTGGCAATGATCGGCTTTGTTGCCCTGATCCTGTTTGAAGCTCTGTCCGGTACCACCCTGCTCGGCTGGCTGCAATCCCTGGGCCGATAAGCCAAAGAACGCTTCCTAGGAAGAGGGCTGTCTCTAATCGCCGATTGACTGTTCGCGATAGTGGGACGGAGTCCTCACTTTGCTGCACAATTCTCTACAACCTGATGTGCAAACGCTAGGCAGTTGTGCGAGTGTGCAGGGAGCGGGTGGTTAGGTTTATGTTTCTAGACCCCAGCTACCGTTTGAAATGTACCCCAAGCTCTGGGGGAAGTGACATACTCCCATCACTGACCCTACGGGTACAGTGTGGGCTTCTCGCTTCATTGGGGAGCCTACGCAAGAACCCTCTGCGAGCAGACACGGGATGTCCCACCGCGTAGCTGCACCAGATTCCGGCAAAAGCCGTTTTGTGCAACTACTCTCACCATACACCATGTGGGGGTATCTGTATCCCGACACTGACGCTACGGGTACAGTGCGGGGCTTAGCTAACCCCACACCCCGACAAGCTAACGCCTGTGGAGACTCCTCTGGCGGGGTGGTAGGTCTAAAACCTACCGCTAGTCAAGGGTTGCTGAAGCAGGAAGAAAGCAACAGCGCTGAGCAAAAATCTGTTCTGTTCAGTGCTGTGTAGGTCTTTCAGAGCGGCATCTCCCAGTGCAGCTCGACATGGGTATGGCCTTCTGGGGTGCGGGTGCGATGCCAGGATCCCTTGGGTAGATAGCGGGCGATGGTGTTCATGGCCTTGCTGCCGTAGCCGCCGCTGAGGCCGGGAGCGTACTCGATGCCGTCATTGACCACAGAAAGGCAGCAGTGGCGATTCGTTTGGGCCAGCGACACTCTGACAAAGGAAGCATTGCCTTTGGGGGGTTGCACGTGGGCGATGACATTGCCGATGGCCTCTCGCAAGAAGCGCAAGATGTCTTCTCGCTGATCAAACCACTCGCCGGTGTTGGGCTCCTGCAGAGGTTGCAGTTGGCGCTCCACAGACAGCGTCAGGCTGCCCGCTTGGATCAGCTCGTCCAGATAGATCTCGATGCCGCGATGCAACCCCTCTCGCAAGCTGGGGGAGATGCGCAGCTTGGCGGCTAGGGTGCGCACATCGTTGAGCTGATTCCGGATCCCGCGTCCGATCCTCTCCAGTTGTTCGAGCAGGTGATCGTAGACGGCGGGGTCGGGCGACCTGCCTTGCTGCTGCTGCCATTGCAAGCTCTCCAAGTCGTCCATCACCACCTTCAACTCCTGCAGTTCCCGATCGTGAATGTCGGTGGCTACCCGGTAAAGCAACTTGCGGGCTTGGTCGATAGCTGCCTCCTGTTCGGCCCGACGCAGACGCTCCAATTCCTGCTGTTGGGCCAAGAGCCGCTCCTGATTCTCCACAATGATCAAAGTGAGCAGCAGGCTTACCCCCGTTAGCCCACTGGCCAAGGCTGGCAAGACGAGAGGCCAAACCCAACGCCACAGCAGAAACTGGGCCACAGCCCACCCTTCGTAAACGGCAAGCCCTACCATGGGTCGCAGGAGAAACTGCTGTTGCTTCCAGCCCCAATGGCTCAAAAGTGCTCCGCACCGCTGACGCGAACGTAGGGGGGGACGATAAAGCACCAAAAGCAGTCCCGTTCCCACTCCCAGCAGCAAAACCACCGCAGCCGCCACCCCCTCTGGCACAGATTGGTAGACCTCTCCGGTGAGCAGGCTGGAGAGGATTTGCGCCTGCAACTCCACCGCCGCAATCTGGGATCCATCCGCAGTCCGCACCGGGAAGGTCTCTGGATAGCCGCCCACAAAGCCCACCAGGACAATTTTGTCCCGCAGTTGGTCGGCAACTTCGGGGTCAAGGGGAGGGATCCCTTCTTGGCCGCGGCAGGCTTGGCTGGGGTTGACCAAAGTGCTCCGCACCGCTGTCGCGACTGAGCCAGCAGACCCGGATCCTGCTTGTGGAACAGCCGGAGGGCAAACCCGTTCGATGGGGATGATGGGGATCCCGTGCTGGGATCCGAGGGGGTTGAATTGGATCGGCTGCAAACCCCGTTCTCGAAACCAGCGGCTGGCCCGCTCCGGGTCGTATTTGGCAAAAGCCAGAGCCTCGACCGAGGCGAACATCTGCTCCTCTTGGCTGTCGCGGCGCAGGTAGAGCCCCCGCAACTGGGCCTGGCGCAGGATCCCGGCACTGTCTACCCGATGTTGCACCACCCCCTGCACATGTTCTGGCGGCACCAAGTACTCCAGCCGCAGAGAAGAGAAGGGCAGAAAATGGTTGTAGATGTTAATCTCGGAGCGGCCAAAGCTCTCGCTGCTGCGGGTGGCCAGGACCAAGCGATCTGGGTAGCGCTGTACCACCTGACGTAGAGGGGCATCTAAGTTCTCGTTGCCCAGGTTTTGCGGCACCACAAAGCTGCTGGGCAGGTTCAGCACCACCACCCTGGCCTCAGCTTCTTCCAGTAGACGCAACGTCAGGCCGGCGTAGTTGGCCCGTTCCAGAAGGAAGTCAACTTGATGTTGGCCAAGGTGCTCTGCACCACTGGTGCGGCCATTGCTTTCCCCCTGTCCGCTGTTCCCGTTAGCGGGAACGTGCTCCGCACCGCTGTCGCGATCGAGTCCTATACGACCATCAATGCCGACGATCACCACCTCGGGAGAAGGCTGCTGAGGGCCACGCCAAGCGTACAGCCACTCCTGGGCGTCGCTCTCCATCCGCACCAACAAAGGATGCTGAGCAGAAAGGTTAAGCAGAGCAGCCCAACCCAAGCCCCAAGCCAACGCCCAGCCCAGCCGCCGCCGGGAGGGGGACAGTCGAGCTGGAGAAGTATAGCCTTGGCCAACGAGAAAGGGAGGGACGGGATCCGGCATATTGCAAAGGGCTTTGCACCGCTGACGCGACCACACGAACGGCAGTGCAGACGCGAGCCAGCTAAAAAGCGCTCCGCACCGCTGTCGCGATGGAGTTTTCTCTGCCATTTTGGCCGCTGCCGGCGGCTGTCGAGGGGATCCCTGGCCCCCCCGTTGCTGGGGGAAAACCGCAGCCTCAGTGGTGATGGTTGCGCACCCGCGCTGCTTCCTCAGGGCTAATGCCGAGGCGAGTGAGGTTGATGCGGCCTTTGTGATCGATGCTGCGCACCTTGACCACCACCTCATCCTCCACAGCCACCTCATCTTCCACCCTGCCGACGCGGTACTCCGCCAGTTGCGAAATGTGGATCATGCCTTCTTTGCCGGGCAAAAACTCCACAAAAGCGCCGATGGGGATGATGCGGGTCACCTTGCCCAAATACACCTGCCCCTCTTCCACCCGCCGCACCAGATTTTCGATCATCTCCCGAGCGGCTTCGGCTTGCCCCCCCACCGAGGAAGACACGGTGATCGTGCCATCGTCGCTGATGTCCACCTTGGCCCCCGTCGCTTCGGTGATGCCGCGCACCGTCTTGCCGCCAGGGCCGATAATCTTGCCGATATCCTCGGGATCCACCTTGAACGTGAGCAGACGGGGAGCTGTTTTGGCCAACTGGGGTCGAGGGGCGGCAATGGTCTCCAGCATCTTGTCGAGGATGAACTCGCGCCCGGCCTTGGCTTGCCGAATGGCCTGCTCCACCACGTCAACGGTGATGCCGGTGATTTTCATGTCCATTTGCAAAGCAGTGATCCCCGCCCGCGTACCGGCCACCTTGAAGTCCATGTCCCCCAGAAAGTCCTCGATCCCCTGGATGTCGGTGAGGATGCGCACCTCGTCCCCCTCCTTAATAAGGCCCATGGCCACCCCGCTGACCGGCGCTTTGATCGGCACCCCAGCATCCATTAGGGAAAGAGTAGAGCCACAGACGGATCCCATCGAGGTGGAACCATTGGAGGAGAGCACTTCCGACACCACCCTCACCACGTAGGGAAACTCCTCTTCCTTGGGCAGCACCGGCACCAAGGCCCGCTCCGCCAGCGCCCCATGACCGATCTCCCGCCGTCCCGGCGAGCGTGAAGGCCGCGTTTCTCCCACCGAAAAGCCCGGAAAATTGTAGTGGTGCATGTAGCGCTTCTCATCCACCGGGTGCAAGTCGTCCAGCTCCTGGGCATCGCCGGGGGTGCCGAGGGTAGTGATGGAAAGGACTTGGGTGAGGCCGCGATTGAACAAGGCACTGCCGTGAACCCTTGGGATCAAACCCACCCGGCAAGAGACCGGTCGCACCTCGTCCAGCTTGCGTCCATCCACCCGCACCCCCTCTTGCAGGATTTGCTGGCGCATCAGCTTCTTGAGCAGAGCCTTGAACTGGTTGTCCAACTCTTTGGGGTTTTCCAGAAGATAGAGCCGCAAGGGATCCCCCTCTGGCCGTTCCTGGATTTGGGCCTCCAGCTTGGCCTTGAGCTCCTCCAGTTGCTGTTCCCGGCTGGTCTTGTCCAAAAACTGCCTGAGAATGGAGCGAATGCCCTCCTGAGCCTGCTCTTCTACAAAGGCAATCAGCTCCTCGTTTTTGGGGGGAGGGGGCAGCTCTACCGGGGTGATGTTGAGATCCGCCAGGACTTGCTGTTGGGCTTTGAGCAGCTCCTGGATGGCCTCAAAACCAAACTCGATGGCCTCCACCACATCCTTTTCCGGCAGTTGGTTGGCCCCGGCTTCCACCATGATCACGCCATCGGCACAGCCGGCCACCACCAGATCCAGATCGCCCGCCTCAATTTCGGCATAGGTGGGGTTGAGGATAAATTCATCCTTGACCAAGCCCACCCGCACCGCCGCCACGGGGCCATTGAAGGGGATGCGAGCGCCGTGAATGGCTAACGAGGCTCCCAAAATACACAACACATCGGGCGGCACCGTATCGTCCACCGAGAGGGTGGTGGCCACCACCTGCACATCATCCCGCAGCCATTCCGGGAACAACGGACGAATGGGTCGGTCTATTAAGCGAGAGATCAAAGTGGCCCGTTCCGGTGGCCGGCCTTCTCGCCGCAGATATCCCCCTGGGATCCGCCCCGCTGCGTAGAGGCGCTCTTCGTAATCGACCAACAAGGGCATAAAATCAACGCCAGGCCGGCCTGGCTGCCGTGTGGCGGTAACCAAAATCGAGGTTTCGCCCGAAGTCAGCCAAACCCCGCACCCTGCCTGGGGGGCCATCAGCCC
Source organism: Thermostichus sp. MS-CIW-25 (assembly GCF_054060015.1). Classification (NCBI taxonomy): domain Bacteria; kingdom Bacillati; phylum Cyanobacteriota; class Cyanophyceae; order Thermostichales; family Thermostichaceae; genus Thermostichus; species Thermostichus sp. MS-CIW-25. Next base: position 29,692 of record NZ_JBSSCS010000004.1, on the reverse strand, counting down.
AATATTGATGTCAATTTCCCGCCCATAAAAGGAAATCGACCGAGTGTATTCTGCCATGTAACGCTTCGCCTTCTTTTTTTCTTGCCGCTATCGTAGCATTCTCCTTTTGCTCCTTTTCAGCCCCCGCTGACCGGAGGGATCAGAACGACTTCGTCTCCCGCCGATAGGGGAGTGTCGGCAGCTACAAAATTGAGGTTGAGACCGAAGCGCGTTTGGGAGCGCCAAGGAGCCAAGCTGGGGTAGCGCTGGATCAGTTGATCGCACAGTTGCCCGACGGTGGTACCGGGGCTCACCTGCAGGCACATTTCAGTTTGTCCGATCACTTCTTGATAGATGGCAAAGAGCTTCAGCGTGATGGAAAAAAGCTCATCGGGGGCTGGATTTTGGGCAGCAACCATCGACAGTGCTCCCACCTGCTTTGAACGATCTTGTAAACCATCTTGGGCAAGCTTGGGCCTGGCCGTCCACCAGAATCCTCTGCCCATCTCCTACTCATCAGGGATCCCCACAACCCCAGAAAAATCGGCTCTGGAGAAGCGAAAAAATACCCGCCTCCTAGATCCCGGTGAGGGGTTGGGGCGTCGCCCAAACAAAACTGTTCTTTTAGCTCTGGCCGGGGATCCGGGGCAAGGCTAGGGTAGGCCAAAAGCTTGCTTGGCAGCCAACCGGCTTCTGTGCTGATGCTAGAGCCACTGACCCCCTCCCAAATCAGGGCCTACTTGGATCGGATTGGCTACGTTGGCCCCACCCAGCCCACCCTGCAAACCCTCCGCCAGATCCACCTAGCCCACCTGCTGCGGGTGCCGTTTGAAAATCTGGACATTCATCGGGGTCGTGCCATTCGCCTGGAGCGGGATCCCCTGTTTCACAAGATTGTCCGGGAGCGGCGGGGTGGGTTTTGCTTCGAGCTGAACAGCCTGCTGGCCGCTGCCCTGCAGGGGATGGGGTTTTCGGTACACCTACTCTCAGGACAGGTGAGCCGGTCGGAGTTCGATGTCCGCTTTGGGCCTGAGTGCGACCACTTGGCTGTGCAGGTGAACATTGGCGATACAGCCTGGCTGGCAGATGTGGGGTATGGGGATGCCTTTCGCGAACCGCTGCGGCTGGGGGATCCTGGGGTTCAGGCCCAGGCTGAAGGACGCTACCGCCTCACCCCTTGGCCAGGGAATCCCACCGCTCGTCGGTATTGGCTCGTTCAGCAGGAACAGCCGGATCACACCTGGAAAACTCTGTTTCTTCTGGATCGGATCCCACGCTCCCTGCAGGAGTTCGAGCCCATGTGCCGCTTCCACCAAACTTCGCCAGAATCGATGTTTACTCGGCTCCGCCTTTGCACCCTAGCCACTCCAACCGGACGGATTACCCTCACCGCCCGCGCCAATGGCTCTTTCAAGTGGATCGAGACCACTCCAGAAGGCCGCCGGGAACGCCCTCTCAAGGACGAGAAAGAGTATGAACAACTGCTCGCTTGCGCCTTCGGGATCCACCTTTCTCCATCTCCTTCTGCCGCCGAGGAACGCAGGGAAAACAAGCCAAATGGCAATTTAACAGAGCCCACCCCAATCTCCCCCGAGCCAGGTTAGAACCCCTGCCAGTTAATGTCAAAATAGTAAGGCAATGTTTCGTTATCTCAGTAACCGTTATGGATGCTGCCGCGGTCGCTGCGTTTGATGGCCAAGCTTTGGATCACGTACTCATTTTCGACACCACCCTGCGAGACGGGGAGCAGTGCCCCGGCGCCACCCTCAACACCGAAGAAAAGCTGGCCATTGCCCGGCAGTTGGCCCGGCTGGGCGTCGATATCATCGAAGCGGGATTTGCCTATGCCAGCCCTGGTGACTTTGAGGCCGTGCAGAAGGTGGCCGAGCAGGTGGGAACCCCCGATGGCCCTGTGATTTGCAGCCTGGCCCGTGCCCTAAAGCCGGACATTGAGGCCGCCGCCGCCGCCCTGAAGCCTGCTGCCAAGCCCCGCATCCACACCTTCATCTCCACCTCAGACATTCACTTGAAGTATCAGTTGCGCAAAACCCGCGCCGAAGTGCTGCAAATTGCCGAGGAGATGGTGGCCTACGCCAAGTCCTTCGTGGACGATGTGGAGTTCTCCATGATGGACGCCACCCGCTCCGATCCCGAGTTCCTATACCAGGTGATTGAGGCGGCCATTCGGGCGGGGGCTACAACCATCAACATCCCCGATACCGTCGGCTATGTCATGCCGGAGGAGTTTGGCCAACTGATCAAGGGCATCCGCGAAAATGTGCCCAACATTAAGCAAGCGATCCTTTCCGTGCATGGCCACGACGATCTGGGGGTTTCGGTGGCCAACTTCTTGGAAGCGATCAAGCAGGGCGCACGTCAGGTGGAAGTGACGGTCAACGGCATTGGTGAGCGGGCCGGCAACACAGCGCTGGAAGAGTTGGTGATGGCCCTGCACGTGCGGCGCAGCTACTTCAACCCCTACTTCGGCCTGCCGGTGGACTCCGAGAAGCCTCTCACCCACATCAAAACCCAGGAGATCTATCGCACCTCCCGCCTGGTCTCTAACCTCACCGGCATGTTGGTGCAGCCCAACAAGGCCATCGTCGGCTCCAACGCCTTTGCCCACGAATCCGGCATCCACCAGGACGGCATGCTGAAAAACCGCCAGACCTACGAGATCATGGACGCCCAGACCATTGGCCTGCAATCGAGCACCTTGGTGTTGGGCAAGCACTCGGGCCGCAATGCCTTCCGCACCCGCCTGAAAGAACTGGGATTCGAGCTGTCGGAGCAAGATCTGAACAGAGCCTTCTTGCGCTTCAAAGAACTGGCCGACAAGAAAAAAGAAATCTCCGACCTGGATCTGGAAGCGATTGTTAACGACGAAACTCGCCCGGTGCCGGAGCTCTATCGCCTGGAGCATGTGCAAGTGGTGTGTGGCAATCGGGAAGCTCCCACCGCCACGGTGCGGCTGGTAACCCCGGAAGGAGAAGAGCGGGTGGACGCTGCTGTGGGCACAGGCCCGGTGGATGCGGTGTACAAGGCCATCAACCGCATCGTCAATATCCCCAACAAGCTGATCGAGTTTTCCGTCCAATCGGTTACCGCTGGCATCGACGCCATTGGGGAAGTCACCATCCGCCTGCGCCACGAAGACCGCATCTTTTCCGGCCATGCCGCCAACACCGACATCATTGTCGCTTCTGCCCAAGCCTATATGAATGCCCTCAACAAGCTCTACTCTGCGCTGCATGCGGCGCGCTCCACTCCTGAACAACGGGAGGCCGCCACACAAAAAATCTAAAGGTGCTCTGCACCGCTGGTGCGAACGCTTTGGGGGCTGCCAGAAGGGATCCCGTCCGCAAACACCCGCCCGATCACTTCCTCAATGGGCGGGTCGGTTACCGTTAGATCCAGCACCTCCAGCTCCGCCAACAGCTTCGCCACCGTCTGGGTAAGCTGCTCCCGCTGCACCCAAAGCCGCGCCTCACAGCCGCCGGCCTCTCCATCCGTGCGCACCTCTCCATAGAGCTGCAGTTGAGCCACAGGGCAAGGGCGGGCCAATTCCAACTTCACCTCTCGGTAGGGGGCAAAGCGCTCCAGCAGCCCCTCGAGGTCGCCATCGTAGATGAGCTGCCCCGCGTTGATGACCAGCACCCGTTGGCACAGCGCAGTAATATCGGCCATGTAATGGCTGGTCAACAGCACCGTTGCTCCGTAGCGGCGGTTGTAGTCCCGCAGAAATTGCCGCACACCGGCCTGAGCGTTGACATCCAACCCCAAGGTGGGCTCGTCCAAAAACAAAATCTGCGGGCGGTGCAACAGAGCCGCCAACAGCTCCGCCTTCATCCGCTCCCCCAGCGAGAGCTTGCGCACCGGTTGCTTCAGCTTGCTTTCTAGGTCGAGCAGCTCTGCCAGCTCCCCCACCCGAGTTTGAAACTCTTTTTCGGGGATCTCGTAAACGGCAGCGTTGATGCGCAGAGAGTCCATCGCCGGCAGATCCCAGATGAGCTGCTGCTTCTGTCCCATCACCAGGGTGATCTGCCGCAAAAAAGCCGGCTCCCGGCGGTAGGGCACATGGCCGACCACCTGCACCGTGCCGCCGGACGGATAGATTAAACCGGTCAACATCTTGAGGGTCGTGGTCTTGCCCGCCCCGTTGGGCCCCAAGAATCCCACCATCTCCCCCGGCTGAACTTGAAAGCTCACGGACTGCACCGCCGGGATGTAGCGATAGGTGCGACGAAAAAAGTGGCGCAAGGTGCCAACCACTCCGGGATCCTTGACGGCCACTGGATAAACTTTGCTCAGGTTGTGGGCGGCAATGATTGGCTCCAACCGGGTCGGAACATCAGTTGACATCTGTCCTTACCCCCACGAAATAGCCAGACCCGCTACCCCAACCCCAAGGGCAAATCTTCTGGAGCTGGGCATACCGGATCTGGAGAGGGCTATTCTCAGTATCTGAGGGAAAGGAACGACTGGATAGGGGAACTACAACAGTCCTACATCCATCCCGGGCTTACCCGTGGCCAGCTCCACCTTCAGGATGCGGCCACCCGATTTCTGGATGCGCTGCTGCTCCCGAAACCAGTTGTCGTAGGGCACCAGCTTGGTGAAGTAGGTATTTTGCAGCTCCCGCTGAGTGCGAATCCGGGTTTGGCTGGGCACACAGGCCGTGATCTTAAACATGCGCATGATATGGGATCCCTGCTCAACAACGAAATGGGCTATCTCGACCAGCAGAACAGGCGACTCACCTCAGAAAGCTCGCGTACCGCAGATAGCACACCAGATCCCTGTGGCAAATCGCCCGTCGTGCTCGTTGGACAATGAACCTCACGCCGAGGCAATGACGCTGGCAGTTAGCTCAGGCCAGAGCAGATGTAATCGAAGTACACCCCCATTTCCTTGCCGGCATCGGCACCCACCAGAGCGGCAGTCACTTCTTTCATGGCTTGGATGGCCTGGATGGTGGCCCCAATGGGTACCCCCAGCGAATTGTAGGTTTCCTTGAGTCCGTTCAGCACCCGCTCATCCAGAATAGAGGGATCCCCGGCCAGCATGGCGTAGGTGGCATAGCGCAGGTAGTAGTCCATGTCGCGGATGCAAGCGGCATAGCGACGGGTGGTGTACATGTTGCCACCGGGACGGGTGAGATCGGAGTACAGCAACGCCTTGGCAGCAGCATCCTTGACGATGGTGGAAGCATTGGCAGCAATGGTGGCAGCCGCCCGCACCCGCAGCTCGCCCGTGGCGAAGAAGGCTTTCAACTTCTCCATAGCCGAGCTGTCCAGATACTTGCCTTGGACATCGTAGCTGTTGATCACAGCGGTAATTGCGTCTTGCATGATGAGCTTCCTAAATCCAAATCGGTGAACAGCAAAAGGTTGTGCGGCAAGAACAATGAGGGACTAGCCCATTGCCCCTACCACAAAGTCGAAGTAGTAGCCAGCTTCAGCCGCATCGTCAGGAGAGAGCAGACCCATGGCCACCTGCTTCATTTGACGAATGCTCTCGGCCACCGCCGGAATGGGTGTGCCCAGGGAGTTGTACATCTCGCGGACACCCACCAGGCCGATCTCTTCAATCGGGGTGACATCGCCGGCAATGATGCCGTAAGTGATCAGGCGCAGGTAGTAGTCCATATCCCGCAGGCAAGTCGCCGTCATCTCTTCCCCGTAGGCATTGCCCCCCGGAGAAACAATGTCGGGGCGCTTCTGGAAGAGTTGGTCGGCAGCTTGTTTGACGATGCGCTCACGAGACTCGGTCAAGACTTGAGCAATGCGCAACCGCTTCTCGCCCGAGGTGACAAAGGACTTGATCCGATCCAGTTCCCCCGGGCTGAGGTAGCGGGCCTCCGCGTCCGCGTTCACAATCGATTTCGTAACAACACTCATGGATATCCATCCTCAAGTCGATTTTTTAAAGAGTATGACGAGCATACCCGCAAGCTATTTTCCGATATGCTTGCCGTCTGCCATCTCAGATCTTCACACTTCTTAAAATCTCTCCCAGAAAAGGGCCGTCCCGCTGGCGCGACCAGTGTTGCGTAGGTCTTTCAGAGCGGACAGTCTCATTCCCGCCCCGATGGGACAGTTCCTTCCCCAAAGTCCGGCAAGAGAGGGATACAATCTTAACGTTAGAATAAAGGAGAATGAAGGTTGAGTTGCCAGGGGATCCCTGCAGGCTTGACTTAAGACATGCGTTGAGGTTGCGATGACGGATGCCTCTGGGTCAGAACGATTGAAGCGAGCGAAAAGCATTTCTGAGGGTACGCCCTCATCTCTTCCGGATCACCTGATCCGGGCCACGGCGGCAGAAGGCAAAATTCGGGTGGTGGGCTTGGTGTCTACCCAGGCGGTACAAGAGGCACGGGAACGGCACAAGCTGTCCTATGTCGCGACGGTGGCTCTGGGGCGGGCCATGAGTGCAGCCCTGTTGCTAGCGGCCAACCTGAAGCGGCGCCAGGCGCGGATTAACCTGCAACTGAAAGGAAATGGCCCCTTGGGCAACATCTGGGTAGATGCCGGCTTGGATGGCACGGTACGCGGGTATGTGAGCAACCCCGCCATTGAGCTTCCCCTCACTGCCGAGAGCAAGTTGGATGTAGGCCAAGCCGTTGGGCGCTATGGCTACCTACACGTGCTGCGGGATCTGGGGTACGGCCAGCCCTACACCAGCGCGGTGGAGCTGGTTTCGGGAGAGGTGGGAGACGATATCACCTACTACCTCTCCTCCTCAGAGCAGATTCCCTCGGCAGTCCTTCTGGGGGTAAACCTTGACTCGCAGCGGGTACGTGCCGCCGGTGGGGTGTTGTTGCAACTGATGCCAGGGGCGCCGGCCAGTCTGATTCCGGAGATGGAGGCCCGTTTGGCCAAAGTGGAAGAGTTTAGCCCGATGTTGGCTTGCGGCGGCGGCTTGCGGGAGCTGTTGCAACTTTGCCTGGGCGACCTGGATCTGAAAATTGCGCCGGAAATGCGCACCATCCGCTTCTACTGCAAGTGCAATTCCGACCGGGTGAAGGGGGCTCTGCGCATGTTGGGGCGGGACGAATTGCTCGATATGATCCACACCGATAAGGGGGCAGAGGCAGTTTGCCACTTTTGCAACGAGGTTTATCGCATCTCAGAGGATGAGCTGCGCTCGATTGTGGCGGAGATGTCGGCCACCCCCTAATGGCAAAATGATGGCCAACTACGGGATCCTCATTGTTTTCTGACACCTCTCGATGTTGTCTGAGCCCCCGGTTGAGTTGGTTGAATTATCGGTTGTTGTCCCCTGCAAAAATGAGGCGGATAACCTGGAACACCTGTTTGAGCGTCTGCGGCAGACCTTGGATCCTTTAGGGATTCCCTACGAGATCATTTGTGTCAACGATGGCAGCCAAGACGACACACTGGAAAAGCTGATCGCCTTTCACCATCAGGATCCCCGCATCAAAGTGGTGAACCTTTCCCGGTGTTTTGGCAAGGAGATCGCCCTCACCGCCGGCCTCGATCACGCCTCTGGCAACGCTGTCGTTCCCATCGATGCCGACCTGCAAGATCCGCCGGAGCTGATCCCGGAGATGCTGCAGCAGTGGCGGCAGGGCTATCAGGTGGTTTATGCGGTGCGCCGCAGCCGCCAAGGGGAAAGCTGGCTAAAACGCTTGACTGCCAACGGGTTTTATTGGGTGATCGATCAACTCAGCCAGGTGCGGATCCCGCGCAATACGGGGGATTTTCGACTGCTGGATCGGCAGGTGGTGGAGGCGATTAAGCAACTGCGGGAGCGCACCCGCTTTATGAAAGGGATCTTTGCCTGGGTGGGCTATCGTCAGGTGGCCATCTTTTACGATCGGGCTCCCCGTTTTCGCGGCAAAACCCAGTGGAACTATTGGCGGCTCTGGAACCTGGCCTTGGAAGGGATCACCTCCTTCAGCTCCTGGCCCTTGCGGGTGTGGAGCTATTTGGGTCTGGGGATTTCCGTGCTGGCTTTGCTCTACGGTCTTTTTCTGATCATCCGCACCTTGCTCTTTGGCTCCGATGTACCTGGCTATGCCTCTTTAGCGGTGATGATCTTGTTTTTGGGCGGGATCCAGCTGATCAGCTTGGGCGTGATTGGCGAGTATTTAGGCCGCGTTTTTGAAGAAGTGAAAGGCCGCCCCCTCTACCTGGTCGATGGCACCTTTGGGTTTGAGACCCCACGACCTTCCCCTGCCCTAGATTCAGTACCTACGCAAAAGCTAGGATGAAAAGTCATCTTTCAGAGTTTTGGATCCCGAGGCAGCATAACTTTGGTACTCGCGTATAAAGATATCTTTCATCTCTTCTGGAGATAGCTGGATCCCTTGGATTTTGGCGCGGGCGATGGCCTTCATCAGCTCGATATAGGCCAGGCCCAGAGAGAGAGTGAGGGTGGCTGCCGTAGTGGATTGGATAGCGCTGCCTACAATCCCCGGGCCGGGAATCATCTTCAGCAAGTTGGACACAATCGTTCGCCCGATTGCTGTTGTAATTGTAGTGCCTGCCAAAGCGGCTATCAAAGAGTAGTAAAAAGAAGGGGAAGCCTCGAAGCCAAAAATAAAGCTGATATTGGCAATCATGCCTGCTTGGGCTGTAACCAACAGAGGGGCATCTGCAAAGGGAAGGGGCACTGCCCCGATAAACGCTGCACTGGCCACATAGCCTGATACGTACTTAAAGGCAGCCTCGGCTTTGAGATCCACCCGCAGCAATTGCTGGCGGATAAAGGCAAGGCGAGCCACTTCCGGCAAAAGCTCTAGCGTGCAGCCAATTAGGTGCTCCAGCCCGTGGGCAGGAATGGTAATTTGCCGGTTAATCGCCTTGTTGCGGGCCAAAACGGGAACAATGTAGCGGACAGGCAAATTTTGATGCTGCAAATACCGGAAAAACTCGCTCTCTTCAGGATTGGGATATTCCAAGCATTGGGTTAAGACCAAGATGACGGGAACGTCTTTGAGTTCCAACTCCTTTAGCCATTTGCGTTCAACTTCCTCCAACCGCTTCAGTTCGTGGTGGAGGCAGTACCAAACAACATGGATGTGATGTTCAGGATCCTTAAAGCGCAGCTCCTCGATAAGCTGGGAAACCTCCAGGCGAACTTGCTGATTCTGTTCACCGTCTAGTTCCATGCCAGGTGTATCGTAGATGGTGATTGGGCAACCTGGCTTGGAATACTGACGAATGTGGCGGGTGACGGGGCTGCCAACACCGGTACGGGCCAGCTCATCTCTAAACACTGCATTGACCAAGGTGCTCTTGCCCACCCCGCTTTTGCCAATGACCAGGATGTTGCAGTGGCCCAACTCTGTCTGCGCCTCTAGGAGGTCCTTCTGTAGTATCTGAGACACCGAATTCCAGAAAGACTTAAAGGCTTCTGGCTTCTCGAGAGATTCAGAAGCTTCTGGGATGCCTCGGGCACGGTCAACCGTTTGGCGGGTTAGGTCAATCAGTTTGTCCAGAAGGGATGGGCTTTTCTGAGACATGCTTCTTGCTCTGGCTTCCTCGAGGCTGATAGCCCCACAAGGGTAGCCCAGGGGGGATCCTACCGCCAAGTTTCTTCCTATACAGGAGACTGCCCCAGCAAAGAGCAAATCTGTCCGCGCCCTGATCCCACTCCAAAGGGATCTGCAACAACGGGCTTATTGAGAGTTATTCACAAGAGCCATTTTCTGCACTATGCTAGACTTGGAGATAAACACCCAAGGATCCCAGGCCCGCTATGGCGGGCAGTTTAGGATTCGCAGCTCCTCTTAACTTGTGCTGGAGAATTTTATGTACGAAACTTCAACCCTGCGCCAGTCTTTCAACAGCGTGCGCGACAATCCTGTCTTGCTTGGCACTGAGATAACCCAGCCGGTTTGCGAGGGGATGAACGCCCTGCTGGCCAGCTTTCAGGGGCTGTACTTGCAGTACCAGAAGCATCACTTCGTGGTAGAAGGCACTGAGTTCTATCCGCTGCACCAACTCTTCAAAGATCACTACGAGCAGGCGAGGGAGCATGTCCACGACCTGGGAGAACGCCTAGAAGGGCTGGGAGGTGTGCCGGTAGCCAGCTTTGCCACCTTGGCCCAGCTTTGCTGCTTTACCCCTGAGCCAGATGGAGCTTTTGAGGCACGGCAAATGTTGATGAACGACCTGGCGGCAGAGCAGGCCATCATCGATCTGCTGCGGCGGCAGGCAGCCCAGGCGGAGAGCCTTGGGGATCGGGCCACCCGCTACCTCTACGAGCAGATCCTGTTGAAGACAGAGGATCGCGCCTTCCATCTCCATCACTTCCTGGCCAACGACAGCCTGGTCTTTGGCTTGATGAACGGCAGAGCCTAGCCAGAAGGTCCACAGGTGGGCTTGAGCCTGCCTGGTTTCCGACCTCTGGCTTTTTTTTGAAAAGCTATTGAGAATTTGTTTCATCTCTTCACTATTCTTTACTCTGAGGTGCTGATCCCGGCCATGAACCCCGTCTTTCTGGACTCTGAGCGCGGCTATCTCTTGAACATTCCTCTGGGCGAGCGCTGGCGCGTTGGTCGGCGGCTGATGGAATTGGGGATCCCGGCAGTTTGTACGGGAGATGGCCGTCTGCGGGTGGAGGCGAGTACTCCGTTGGCCGTTCTACAGGTGCGCAGCGTGATCCGTCAGCACACAGCGCGACGACAGGAGCTATTGGATGGCCTAGAGGCTTGTTGGCAGCTCAACACGGAGGCTGGGGGTCAAGATGAGCAAGTTTCCTAAGCAAGGGATCCCGTTTGAGTCGGAAGGCCGGTTTTTGGGATTTCTTCCCGATAAAGACGGCAAGCTCAAGTACCTGCGTTGGCAAGCCGGAGCGGACGTTTTTTCCGGCAAGATCCCCAAGCCCCTGCGTTCTGCCCTTTACCGCACCCTCAAACCTGGCGATGCGGTGCAGATCTCGGGGGAGCGAGAAGTGGATCTGCACAAAGGGCGAGAAAAATGGGTGCTTTACCGGGTGGTTCCCCTCGGAGAGAAGGCGGAGGGTATGTCTTTGACGACAGCTCCAGCTTCCGGGGGTGAGACGGAGCCGGTTGTCCCAAAGGTCAAAGGTAAGGTGCTGGTCTGCCAGAAATCCGACTGTTATCGGCGGGGGGCCGGAGCGGTGATGCAAGCCTTGAACTCCCATTTGGCCGCCTACTCCGGTTCGATTTGCGTGCAGGGGGTGGGCTGCATGAAAGATTGTAAACGGGGCCCCCATGTGGTGTTTATGCCCGACAAGGCTCGTTATAGCGGCGTTTCCCCCCAGGGGATCCCGGCTTTGTTGGAGCGGCATTTTCCGCTTTCCTCGCCGCAACTCCAAGAGGTTGAAGCAGCAGCTTCTTCCTAACGCCCATGGGATCCCCACCGGCGAACAGCTCTGTGAGGTAGGCACAAAATCAAAGGGTGCAGCAGGAGTTTTCCGGCAAACCTAGGCGGAGCGAGATCCGGATTGCCGGGTGGTACAAAGGATCCCTGCTGTGTGATGCTGAAGACAGGGCTAGGCGAGGGGAGGGAACAGACCTTGCGGGTGGGGATCATCGGCACTGGCTATGCCGCTCGCTCACGGGCTGAGGCAGTGAGCAAGGATGGCCGAGCGCAGGTTGTGGCGATTGCCGGTCGACATCCAGAGCGGGCAAGCTCCTTTGCGGCTGAATTTGGGGCGGTGGCCTGTCCAGATTGGCCTGCTCTGCTCCAGGATCACCGGCTGGATCTGGTCTTTGTCAGCACCATCAATCGGGATCATGCCGCCATGGCCCGTGCTGCTCTGGAGGCCGGGATCCACACCGTCGTGGAATATCCCCTTGCCTTGAGCGCTGCCGAAGCACGTTCTTTGGTGCAATTGGCAGCCGAGCGGCAGGTGCTGCTGCACGTCGAACACATTGAGCTGATCAGCGGCGTCCACCTGTTGCTGAAACGAGAGCTGGAAGGGCTGGGCAAGCTCTTTGCCGTCCGCTACATTACCCTCACCGCCGCCCACCCCGCCCCCGACCGCTGGACCTATCGGCCTGAGTTGTTTGGCTTCCCTCTCATAGGGGCTGTTTCTCGCATCCACCGCTTGGTGGACTTGTTGGGCAAGGTGGAACGGGTGAGCTGCCAACTGCGCTACGACGGGCCGGACCTGCCCCACCGCTACAGCAGTTGCTACTGCACAGCCCAACTGAGTTTTGCCAATGGGTTGCTGGCGGTGTTGACGTATGGCAAGGGGGAATCCCTGTGGTGTTCCCAACGGCTGTTGGAGTTTCACGGCCAACGGGGGGGCCTGTTGATCAACGGCGAAGAGGCAATGTTGTTGCGGCCCGGCAGCGCCCATTCTCTAGAGACGGGATCCCGCCACGGCCTCTTCGAGCAAGACACCCGCATGGTGCTGGATCACCTGCGCCACGGCAGACCCCTCTACATCAATACCGAAAACATGCTCCACGCCCTGGCAGTGGCCGAGGCAGCCGAGCGATCTGCCCAAACCCAGCAGGTGGTTCCCGTTCAGGATTGATCCCAGAGTCAAGACCCAATTAACCAACGGCTCCAGCCCCCGCAAACACGCTGCCGATGCGGCGCATCGCCTCTTCCACGTTGGCGCGGCTGTTGAAAGCTGACAGGCGCAGATAGCCCTCTCCGGCGCTGCCGAAGCCAGAGCCGGGGGTACCCACCACATGGCAGGTGTGCAACAGCTTGTCGAAAAACTCCCAACTGCTCAGCCCAGCGGGTGTTTTCACCCAGACGTAGGGGGCATTCACGCCGCCATAGACTTGGATCCCCACCTCGGCCAATTGCTCGCGAATGATGCGGGCATTTTCCAGGTAAAACTGCACCAGACCTCGCACCTGCGCCTGCCCCGCTTCGGAATAAACTGCCTCTGCCCCTCGTTGCACAATGTAGGACACCCCGTTGAACTTGGTGGATTGGCGGCGATACCACAAGCTCCACAGATCCACCCAGGATCCATCGGCAGCTTGCCCCCGCACAGACTTGGGCACTACCGTAAAGGCGCAGCGGGTGCCGGTAAACCCAGCGGTTTTGGAAAAGGAGCGGAACTCAATAGCGCATTCCCGCGCCCCCGGAATCTCGTAGATGGAGTGGGGGATCCCAGGCTCGGTGATGTAAGCTTCGTAGGCGGCGTCGAACAGGATCAAGGAGTTGTGGGCACGGGCATAGTCCACCCAGTTCTGCAGATGCTCCCGCGTGGCCACTGCACCTGTGGGGTTATTGGGGAAGCAGAGGTAGATCACATCCACCTTTTGGCTGGGCAGGCTGGCGGTGAAGTGATTTTCGGCGGTGATGGGCAGATAGACTAGGCCCTCATATTCGCCGCGTTCGTTGGCTGGCCCTGTATGGCCCGCCATCACGTTGGTGTCCACATAAACCGGATAGACGGGATCCGTGATGGCAATGGTGTTGTCGTGGCCGAGGATATCCAGGATGTTGCCGCAGTCGCACTTGGAGCCATCGGAGACGAAGATCTCGGAAGCATCGATATCGCAGTTGCGAGCTTGGAAGTCGTGCTGGGCAATGGCCTGGCGCAGCCACTCATAGCCTTGTTCTGGCCCATAGCCGCGGAAGGTGGCCCGTTCCCCCATCTCTTCCACCGCCCGGATCATGGCTGTCCGACAGGCTTCCGGCAGCGGCTCGGTGACATCGCCAATCCCCATTTTGATGATCTGAGCTTCGGGATGGGCGGCGGCAAAGGATTGTACCCGTCGGGCAATTTCAGGGAAAAGATAGCCGGCTTTGAGCTTAAGGAAATGGTCGTTGATCCTGGCCATGGAGATTTGCCGAAGAGGAGTTGACATTCCCCCCTAAAAGCAGGGGATTCTTTCAAGCGCTCCGCGCCGCCAGAGGCGAACAGCGCTATGGGCATGGAGCTCATTCTCTGAGGTGTTGGGGAACCAGCGCAGGAGGCCGGTGGGTTTGAGCCACAGACCTTTCTTGCGCACCACGCGCCAAAAGGCGACGAGGGCTCTGAAATACAATTCTCCAGAGGCCAAAGCCAACTGGTGCAACTGTGGGAAAGTCGCTGACTTCAGCTCCGGACGCAATACACTGACTTTCACCAGTGCCTCGAGAAAGATCATAGCGCTCTGTGCCACCAGAGGCGTTCGCGAAAGCATCGCGTAGCGATAAAGCAAAAGCCGCCCTACTGGCTTGCTAAGGCCTACGGCCCGCCAAGGCGAACCGCGTAGCGGTAAGTCGGGGCTTGTTCGTTTTAGCAGCGCGGAGCGCCGAACCCGGTTTTCCTGGTCAGCCGGCTTGGCGTTGCTGCTGCAGCTCGGCAAAGGCCCGACAGAAGTCTTCCTGTTGGATGACCAGGGTTTTGGCATCCACCGACTCTGAGGTGGCCCGGTGGCGACGAATGGCAGCGATGGCGGCGCGGTTGCTGAGCAGGGCGAGGTCGGCACCACTCCAACCTTCGGTTTGCTCAGCCCACCCTTGCAAATCCACATCGGGCCCCAGGGGACGCTTGCGGTTGTGAACCGCCAAAATTTCCCGTCTCCCGTTGCGATCTGGCAGCTCCACGCTCAAGTGCAGCTCCAACCTGCCGGCCCGGGTGAGGGCGGGATCCAAACTGGCCTTGCGGTTGGTGGCGGCCACCACCAATACCCCTTGGCTGGGGCGGATCCCGTCCAGCTCTGCCAGCAGTTGCCCCAGAACGCGGTCGCTGACCCCACTATCCCCGGAGTAGCTGCCTCGCGCCGGGGCCAGGGTATCGATCTCGTCGATGAAAATCACGCAGGGGGCACACTGCCGAGCACGGGCAAACAGCTCCCGCACCGCCTGCTCGGAGGATCCCACCCATTTGCTGAGCAGCTCCGGGCCGGAGACGGCGATGAAGTTGGCCTTAGCCTGGGAAGCGATGGCTTTGGCCAACAGGGTTTTGCCAGTGCCAGGGGGGCCGCTGAGGAGGATGCCCTTGGGTGCTTGGGCCTGAGCCTGCTCGTACAACTCAGGGTGCAGCAGGGATCCCTCGATGGCCTCTTGCAAAATCTGCTTGGCGTGATCCAAACCGCCAATTTGATCCCAGCTCACCTGTGGGGATTCGATCTCCACCGAGCGCAGCACCGCCGGCTTCACCTGTTGCAGAGCCTGTTGAAAATCTGCCGCCGAGACCGTCAACGAGTCGGGGATGGGGGATCCCAAATCGGGCACCTGCCGCCGCAAAGCTGCATAGGCTGCCGCCTGACACAACCCCCGCAGATCTGCCCCCACAAAGCCCAAGGTCTGATCCGCCAAGCTGTCCAGATCCACATCCTCCGCCAAGGGCATGTCGCGGGTGTGGATGGCCAAGATCTCCCGCCGCCCCTCCCGATCCGGCACCTTGAAGATCACCTCCCGGTCAAAGCGCCCCGGTCGCCGCAGAGCCGGATCCAAAGCCTCGGGCCGGTTGGTGGCTGCCAGCACCACGATCCCTTTTTGGGCCACAAATCCATCCATCAGCCCCAGCATTTGGGCCACCAGGCGTTTTTCCACTTCCCCCTCGACGGTGGCGCGGTTGGGCACCAAGGCATCGATTTCGTCAATAAAAACCAGACAGGGAGCCGATTTGGCCGCCTTTTCAAAAAGCTGTCGCAGGCGCGCCTCCGCCTCGCCGTAATACTTGCCGATCAGTTCCGGGCCAACAATGGCAATGTAATTCACCCCCAAGCTCTCGGCCAGGGCACGGGCGGTGAGGGTTTTTCCGGTGCCTGGGGCTCCCACCAACAACACCCCGCGGGGCGGATCCAATCCCAGCTTGGCCAGCAGATCGGGCCGCTTGAGGGGAAGCTCTACCATCTCCCGCAGGATTTGCAACTGTTCTTTCAGCCCACCCACATCCTTGAGACGTGGCCCAGCCCAAGACTCTGCGCGGTCGGCAGAAGTTGATGGCGAGTCGGACACAGCAGCCTGGGATGGTTCCTGAAAGCGGGTTGCAGACACCACTCGGGGCTCGCTGCTCCAGGGGGGATCCCCCGTTTGGGCATGGCTGCGGCGGCGAGGGATGGAGCCGGAAGGGGGGATAGAACTGCTCAGGGGACGGGTTTGGATGCGGACTTCGGTTCGCAGTTCTCCACTTTGCTTTTTCTCATCCAGCTTCTGAGCCAGCTCGATCAACTGCTCAATGCCCTGTACAAAGTCGCTTAAATTGGCCATAGCCGGGATTTTCCATCCACACACGTTATCTGAAATTGACCCGCCAGAGGTGCTAACTCATCCCCTGCCTGGCCAGCTCAGGTGAGGAGAGTTCCACGGCCAGATGCCCAGTATGATACCCTTCACTGCGGCTGCTGTCGGCGTTGGGCCAGGAGAATCTGCTCTCGGATCCAGCCCAGCCAGGGCTCCAGCCCGACGCCCGTCTTGGCAGAAAGACAAAAAATCGGCACAGAAGGGTTGATCTCGCGGATGTTGGCCTGGATCCGCTCCAAATCCACCTCTAAGACAGGAACCAGATCCACCTTGGTGATCAGTAGACAATCCGCCTCTCGAAACATAATCGGGTACTTGAGAGGCTTGTCTTCCCCTTCTGTGACGCTGAGCAGGGCTACCTTGGCGTGTTCCCCCACCTCAAACTCCGCCGGGCAGACCAAGTTGCCGACATTTTCCACCAGCAGCAAATCCAGTTGTTGGGGATCCAGCAGTGCTTCCAATTGCCGCAAGCCCCCGGCCACCATGGCCGCATCCAAATGACAGGCCCGCCCTGTGTTGATGGCGATCACCGGGATCCCGTAGCGACGCAGCCGCTCCGCGTCCAGTTGGGTCGTCATGTCCCCCTCGATCACCGCCAGGCGCAGCGAGTCAGCCAGAGCGGCCACGGTTTTCTCCAGCAAAGAGGTCTTACCCGCCCCCGGCGCGCTCATGAGGTTCAGACAGGTCACCCCCCAGGCATCAAAATGCTCCCGGTTGTGGTCGGCCTGGTGTTGATTGGCGTGGAGCAGGTTAATCCCCAGATCCAAGACTTGGTGCATAGCACAACCCGCGTTGCAGTTGAGGAGAAACAGCTCTAGCTGCGGAAAGGGCTGGATTCGGCCACCGTAGGGGTGGGAGAAGGGCCGGCGGAGAGTTTGCGCACCTCTGAGCAGAAAGAGGCCATGCTGAAGCCGCCGAACCGCTTGACAGTGCTGGCCCGCAGGCGCAAGTTGGGGCTGGCAAACCAAATGCGCTCTTCCGATTCGGTCATCTCATACTGGGTGTAGAGGGTGAGGGCACCATCGGATCCCATGACATAGGTACCGGCCACCGGCACTTTCTCGGCGTAGCCCTGATCCCGCAGCAACTGCCCGCGCATGGGATCGGTCTCATCGGGGATAGGTACCAGCACCACATCTCCCTTGTACTCTTCGTTATCCCACTCCTGCTCGCCATCCCACTGCACCCGCGCTGCTCCCACAGCTCGTCGGGGATCCACCTTGAACAACTCGCAAACCCGTATGACTGCCGGATCGGTTGCCGAAAGCGTTGCAATTTGGACTCTCGACCTCCCCCCCTCAGAGCGGCGAAAAGCCAAATGATGGCTGGTGCGCTGGCACATCCACTCCCCGGCACTGAGGGCAAAAAACTCCATTACGGTCATCATGGCCGACGCGGATCCTCATCGATGGAACAGGGTTCGCCGATCTTAGCTTGCACGGCAACCCTCAATCTTGCCGATCTTGCCGACTTTGGTGTTCGCGCCAGAACTGCTCCGCAAAAGCCACCGTCGGGTGGAGAGGGGCACGGGGTTTGCTGCGCAGGGGCATGTTGGCTTCTTCAGGGGTGCGGTTGCCCTTGCGTTGATTGCAGCGTTCGCAAGCCGTCACCACATTGTCCCAACTGTGGGATCCCCCTTTGGAGAGGGGCACGACATGATCCAAGGTCAGATTGTGGGTGCTGCCACAATACTGGCAGGTGTGGTGATCCCGCCGCAAAACCTCCCGCCGATTCACAGGGGGCACGCGCCAAGCGCGCTCTTTGCCCTTGATGGTCAGGCGAATATGTTCGGGCACTTCAATGACCTGGCTGGGGGAGCGCACCTTCCACACCGGCACATCCATCATCGAGAGCGGTTCGGCTTTGCCTGTTAGCAGCAGCACGATTGCCCGCTTGATATTGACCCGGCTGATGGGCAAATAGTTTTGGGAAAAGACAACGATCGACTGTTCCAGAAGGTGGGTAGCGGCAGTCATGGCTCAGCTCTTCCTTTTGCCGCCATTCTCCTGAGGAATCTTGCGAATGGCAAGCTTTTCCCCACCGCCATCGACACCGGCAGAGCTCAGACATTCAAGAGTTTCTTACGATCGCCAGCCGGACAGATGGGCTAGTATCCGGGTGATGGTTGGATCCCGTACCGCCCATGACTTACCCGCTGCACGTCGCCCTGGTTTGGCACCAACACCAACCCCTCTACAAAAGTCCGGTGGCGGGTAAATATCGCATGCCTTGGGTGCGCCTACACGGGATCAAAGATTACCTGGACTTGGTGTTGCTGTTGGAGCGCTATCCCCGCCTGCACCAAACGGTCAACTTGGTGCCCTCCCTGATTGTGCAAATCGAAGAGTACGTAGCCGGCTCGGCTTTTGATCCTTACCTGGAACTGACCTTATCCCCTGTCGAAAAGCTCAGCCCCGATCAACTGCGCTTTGTGGTCGAGCGTTTTTTCGACAGCCACTACCCCACCATGATCGAGCCCTACCCCCGTTACCGGCAGCTCTACAACCAACGGGAATCTCAGGGGGTGAACTGGTGTCTGCAGTACTGGACTCCGCAGGACTTCAGCGATCTGCTGGCCTGGCACAACCTGTCTTGGTTTGATCCTCTCTTTCAGGAGGATCCTGAGATCGAGGGCTGGATTAAGATGGGATCCGGTTTTACCCTGGCGGATCGGCAACGGATCTACGCCAAGCAACAACAGATCCTCGGCGCTATCCTGCCCCAGCACGCCAAACTGCAGAGCAGCGGCCAACTGGAACTGACCACCAGCCCCTATACCCACCCCATCTTGCCCCTGTTGGTGAGCGAGCGCTCGGCGCGGGTGGCTCGGCCAGGGTTGCCTTTGCCTCGCTACCCCTTTCACTGGGAGCAGGATGTCCACAGCCAACTGGAGCGGGCTAAGCAGATCTATCGGGAGCGCTTTGGCCGCGAGCCGCGGGGCCTGTGGCCTTCCGAGCAATCCGTAAGCCCTGCCATTGTGCCGATTGTGCAAAAACAGGGCTTTGAGTGGATCATCTCCGACGAAGGGGTTTTGGGGTGGAGCCTGGGTCAACCGTTTCACCGCGATGGGCAGGGCCACATTCTGGAGCCGGAGAAGCTCTACCGCCCCTACCGCCTGGAAACCGAGCGGGGGGATCTGGCCATCGTCTTTCGGGATCACCGCCTTTCGGATTTGATCGGCTTCAGCTACAGCGCCATGCCCGCCGATGCTGCCGCCAAAGATCTCATCGGCCATCTGGAGAGCATCCGCAACCGCCTGCCCCAGGAGCAGCCCTGGCTGGTTACCATCGCTCTGGATGGGGAAAACTGCTGGGAGTACTACCCCCAAGATGGCCGGCCCTTCTTGGAAAACCTTTACACCCGCCTCAGCCAGCACTCCTCCCTGCGGCTGGTGACCGTTTCGGAGTTTCTGGATCAGTTTCCGCCCACCGAGTTTTTGCCGGCAGAGCAGCTGCACAGTGGCTCCTGGATCGAGGCGGACTTCACCACCTGGATTGGGGATCCCGTCAAAAACCGCGCTTGGGAGCTTCTGGCCCAAGCCCGTCAGGTGATTCAGGATCATCCCCGGGCCAATCCCCAAGCCTGGGAGGCCCTCTGGGCCGCCGAGGGATCCGATTGGTTCTGGTGGTTTGGGGCAGGCCACTCCTCCGCCCATGATGCCGTTTTCGACCAGTTGTTTCGGGAGCACCTGCAGGCGCTCTACACTGCTTTGGGAGAGGCGGTGCCGACCGTGCTGCAATTTCCCCTGGAGGATCATGACGGCCTAGGGGATCGCCTGCCGCAGGGGTTTATCCACCCGGCCATCAACGGTCGTCCGGCAGAACGGGAGTGGAGCCAAGCGGGGCGGGTGGAGATTGGAGCGGCCCGAGGCACCATGCACCGCAACAGCGCCGTTCGCCGCCTCTGGTACGGGTTTGACCACTTCAACCTCTATCTGCGGCTGGATTTTAACTCGGTGGTGCAGCGGCCCAGGCAATTGCTGGTGCTGTGGTTCTATCCCAACCGCGTCACCGTCAACAGCCCCATTCCCCTGCAGGGGTTGCCGGCAGAAGCCCCTCTCAACTACCACTACCGCCACCTGTTGCGGTTGTCACTGCCGCCTCCCGGCACCGGCCAGCATCCGGCAGAGGTGCAAGCCCAGCTCTTGCAGGCAGGGGAGTACCACACCTGGCACGCCATCGGCCATCAAGTGAAGGCGGTGGTGGATGCCTGTTTGGAGGTGGCCATCCCCTGGAGCAATTTGGGCGCCCAGCCGGGTCAGGAGCTGCAATTTGTCATCCTGGCCGCGGATGGCGAGACCTTTCAGGAAGGGATCCCGCCCAAGGCCACCATTGCCCTGCGCAGACCCTGAGAGTGATGACCAGCAGAGCTTCAAGTTATGTCGCGCGATCTCTATCCCCCCATCGAGCCCTACGATCAAGGTTTTCTGGCGGTTTCCTCCCTCCACACCCTGTACTACGAGCAGTGCGGCAACCCGGCAGGCAAGCCGGTGGTGTTTTTGCACGGGGGGCCTGGAGGCGGGATCGATCCCATCTACCGGCAGTATTTCGATCCCAGCCGCTGGCGGGTGGTGCTGTTCGATCAGCGGGGCTGCGGGAAAAGCCGCCCCTATGCCGAGCTGCGGGAGAACACCACCTGGGATCTGGTGGCGGATATCGAGAAGTTGCGCCAGCATCTGGGCATTGATCGCTGGTTTGTGTTCGGGGGCAGCTGGGGCAGTGCCCTTGCCCTGGCCTATGGGCAAACCCACCCCCAATCCTGCCTAGGGTTTGTCTTGCGGGGCATTTTTCTCTTGCGCCCTTTTGAGCTCCGCTGGTTTTACCAGTCGGGGGCCGGCTACTTTTTCCCCGACGCTTGGGAACATTACCTGGAGCCGATCCCTCCCGAAGAGCGGGATGACCTGCTGGCAGCCTACCACCGCCGCCTCAACGACCCAGATCCCCAGGTACGGCTGAGGGCAGCTCGCGCCTGGTCCGTCTGGGAGGCCAGCACCAGCAAGTTGATCCCCAGCCCAGAGCTCATCGAGCGCTTTGGTCGGGGAGAGTTTGCCGAGGCCTTTGCCCGCATTGAGTGCCATTACTTTGTCCACGGCGGTTTTTTGGATCCCGAGGATCAGTTGCTGAGGGGAGTGGGGCGGCTGCGCCATCTGCCGGCTGTCATCGTCCAGGGACGTTACGACGTGGTGTGCCCTCCCATTTCTGCCTGGGAACTGCATCAGGCTTGGCCAGAAGCAGAGTTTCGGATGATCCCCGATGCTGGCCATTCCATCACCGAGCCCGGAATCCGCGCTGCCCTGCTGGAGGCCACCGATCGCTTTGCCGGTTTGTGAGCCCCGCCGAGCCAACCCAGTGCTGCCAGGGATCCCAAGACTTGAAGAATTGCTACAGGAAGGCCGGCAAAACCTCGGGAGCCAGCCCAGAAGCACGGCCAAGCCTATCGACAGTTGGCGATTTTGGGTTTATCACTGAGGGAGGGGCGGTGCAAGCTGCCCACACCTGGCTGGTGCATCCACCCAAGTGCTTCGCGGATTCAAGCTCATTTCTACTTCACCGTTTCCAGGGTCGAACCATGCAGAAACCAACCCATCTGTTCAAGCTTGCCCTAGCCCTGCCCATCTCCTTCTTGCTGGCAGATGCAGTTGTGGCCTACCCCTGCGGCTCGGTTGGGGGTGAAGCTTACAATCCCTACAGCTCCACGGTTCAGGTCAGCAGCGACGCCAACAGCTTCGGGGTTCAGTGGTCGCCTGCCTCCTCTGCTGTCGGCAACGGCTTCATTGGAGTTGCCATTGAAACGGTGAACGGCGAGCAGGCTCAGAGCGCCATCAGCCGTCGTCTGTTCGGCCCCGCACTTCGAGTTCAAGGGGTGCAGGTGGTCGGCCTGCTCCAAGACGGCCCTGCTCAACGAGCTGGTTTGGCCCAAGGCGATATCCTGATTGGCGTGGATGGGCAGCGGGTCACCTCCGTGCAGCATGTGCAACAAATCATTCAAAACACCCCGGTGGGCCAATCGGTGCCGATTACCTTCCGTCGCGGCGGGCAGGTGCTGTCAACGGTGGTTGTGGTGGGGGATGGCCGGGTGTTGCGCCCCTTGATGCTGCAGCAGCAGTGAGGCTTGTCGGGATCCCTACCCGGAGACCTCCGTAAATGCCGATGGGAGTTTCAGGATGGGCCGTCTGGGCAGTTTGTGCTCTTAACGGGCTGCTGTTTCTGGCTCTGATCGCCCTTATCCCCATCATCTTGAGCCTGCGCTCGGCTCTTGGGGTTACGGAGCGGGCCATGGCTGATTGGCGAGAAGCAGCTCAGCAGGCTTTGGCTCCCACCCCGGCTGAGTTGCTGCGTCTGCGAGACCGTCTGCGCGAGAGTCGCCGTACCCTTGACCGCTGGCAGCGTCGTTTGCAGTTCTGGCAAGGGATCCGCAGGGTGGCCGTTTGGCTGCGGCGCAGGCTTTGATTGGAGAGGTATGGATAGCAACCGTCCTGTCTCCAACCCCATCCGGTTGCAGGTCATGGCCAACGCTCTGGCGGGGATCGCCGAAGAGATGGGGGTGCGCCTCATCCGCGGTTCATACTCGGCCAACATCAAGGAACGGCGGGATTGCTCCACAGCTCTGTTTGACGCGCAAGGGGCCTGTATTGCCCAGGCGGCCCACATCCCGGTACATCTGGGGGCCCTCTCGCAGGCGGTGCGGGCGGTGGTGGCAGCCGACCCCTGCCCCGGAGATGTGTTTGTCCTCAACGATCCCTACCAGGGGGGATCCCATCTGCCGGACGTCACGGTGGTCGCAGCCATTCCCGGCTGGCGGGATCCCGACCGGATTTGCGCCTATGCCGTGAACCGTGCCCATCATGCCGACATTGGAGGGATGCGCCCCGGCTCCATGCCCGCCGACTCCAGCGAAATCTGGCAGGAGGGGCTGGTGATCCCGCCGGTACGGCTGGCTAGGCTCTCTCTGGAAGGAGCGTTGCACTGGCAAGAAGATCTGCTGCGCCTAATTCTGGCCAATGTGCGCAATGCCGAGCAGCGGCGGGGGGATTTGCAGGCCCAAGTGGGGGCCAACGGGGTTGGGGTGAGCCGGTTTCGGGAGCTGCTGGCCCGCTTTGGAGAAGAAGAGGCTTGGCAGTTGATTGCGGGGGTGATCGAATACAGCCGCCGACGGATGCGGGCGCAGATTCAGGCTCTGCCAGATGGGATCTACACCGCTGAGGACTGGTTGGAGGGCTACGGGGATCCGCCCGAACCCATCGAGATCCGGGTGCAGGTGGAGGTCAGGGGCGAGAAGCTGCGGGTGGACTTCACCGGTACCGCTCCGGCCATGGCGGGAAACCTGAATGCGCCGCTGGCCGTCACCCGCTCGGCAGTGTTGTTTGCCCTGCGTTGTCTGTTGGATCCCACGGCCCCCAGCAATGTCGGCTTGGAGGATCCCATCGAGATCGTGGCGCCGCCCGGCTGCTTGGTGAATGCCCAGTTTCCGGCAGCAGTGGTGGCGGGCAATGTGGAAACCTCGCAGCGCATTGCCGATGTGGTGTTCAAAGCTCTGGCTCCCGTGGCCGGATTGCGGAGCATCGCTCAGGGGCAGGGCACCATGAACAACTGTGTGCTGGGCAACCGCCACTTCACCTACTACGAAACCCTGGGAGGTGGTCAGGGGGCCAGCCGGCAACGACCGGGTTTGGACGGAGTGCATGTGGGCATGAGCAATACCCTCAACACCCCCATCGAGGCTCTGGAGCTGGAGTATCCCCTGCGGGTACTGCGCTACGAGCTACGCCAGGATTCCGGCGGCCATGGTCAACAGCGGGGCGGGTGGGGACTGATCCGATCCATCCAGACTTTACAAGATTGCACCCTCTCCCTGCTCACAGACCGGCGCCATTATGCCCCCCAAGGAGAACAGGGGGGTGGGCCAGGCCAGGTGGGGATCAACCTCATCAATGGGGATCCCCTACCCGGCAAAATCAGCCGACCCCTAAAAGCGGGCGACGTAATCACCCTCTACACGCCCGGCGGCGGAGCTTGGGGCTCAAGCGAGGATGAGCAGGCTCCCGAACCCAGGTAGCGCAGGTGGTCAAGAAACAACTGCTCGCAGCGGCGGATCACCTCATCGCGATTGGCGAAGTGCTCCAGCCTTTGCACTTCTTGACCCTTCTCAAACAAAATTAGGGTTGGCAAAGAGCGCACCCGATAGCGGCGCGGCAGCCAAAAATTGTCGTCCACATTCACCCGCAGCACCTTGACCGCCCCTCCCCACTCGGCTACGAGACGGTCGGTAATCGGCTGGATGAAGCGACACAGGCCACACCAAGGGGCGCCGAAATCCACCAAAACCAACCCGTCACTTGTCAAAAGTTCTTGATTAAAAGCATCTAATGCAACTTGCAAGATCATCGCCCCCAAACTAAAGAAGTTCTTTGGGATCATGCTACCAGGCAACTCGGCTGGCTGCAGAAACCATTTGTGGATGGAAGGCGTAAAGAATCACTACAAAGCTGAACACCCCCAAATAGGCCCAGCGCAGAAACTCTCGCGGGCGCAGTTGCTGTCGCTTCTGCAGAATGGCCAAGCCGGGGATCACGGAGGTGCGCGCCTTGAGATCGCGGAAGGCCTGCCCGTATTTCCGCTCCAGGCGGTGATCCCCATGCCAAACGGCAAACAGGTGGTAGGCAATGAGCCCAAGCGAGGTCACCACCATAAAGCTGGAGCCAATCCAAAGGGTATGGGCTACACACCAGATCACCTGGCCCACCATTTGCGGATGACGGGTGATGCGGATGATCCCGGTCTCAAACAGGTGGATCTCCGGCTTGCGAATGGCGGCGATCTCCAGCAAGTTGAAGGTGGCCGGATACAAGAAGAAAAAAGAGAGGGCAGACAGAAGAGTAACGGTGGTTCGGATGCCTGGGACGGCTTGGAGATCCCAGAGAATCACCCCGTCGTAGCGATGGTTAAAAAAATAGATCAGCAACAGTGGTGCCAAACTGAGGCTCACCAGAGCAAAGAAGATGCGGTACAGACGGGATCCCAGCCAGCTTTCCCCCCAGGGCCGCAAGTAGGCTAATCCGCTGTGAGCACAGGCAAACCCCAAGATCAGGGCTAACATTGTCCAATGGGATCCGTACTGGCCTAGCCTCTGCAGAAAGTCGCTGAAGGGCGTGAACAGCATCTTTTGGATGACTCCTCTGGTGTTGCTGTGGCTTATGCTTAAAAATAAGTTACATTAGGTTCCCCATGCTCAAAACTTTTTTTCGGCGTCTTGTCAGCCTGCTCCTGTCTGTAGCCCTTTTGCTGGGATCAGGGAGTTCAGTTGCTCAGGCTGCCCGTCTCACCGGCAAGTATTACGAAGACAGCATGACCTTGATTCAAACCCTGCGCACCGTCCTTTCCGAAGGGGATCCCCTGATGAACCCAGAGGAGGCGCGAGCGGAAGCCATGCAAGCCATCCAGGAGTTTTCTGGGCGCTACCACGGCCATCGCTACGACAAGCTGCAGTCTTTTACCACTTTGCGCACGGTGTTTAACACGCTGGCCTCCCAGTACCGCACTTCCAACCGGCCTCTCAACCCCGAAAAGGTGGAGCGGGTGCTAATGCAACTGGATCGGGCCGAATTGGCCCTGCGCCGAGAAGGTTGAGCTTTTTTAGATCTCCGAGATCCAAATCACAGGCAAATCTCCTCGCTGTGGCCAAACTGTTCCCAGTCCCCGGAAGCCAGCATCTCCTCAGATGTCTTTTGTCAGATGTCTTTTGGAACCTGAAGAGGAAGAGTAAGGCTTTCTTGCTCATTTCGATTTTCGATTGAGGACTTGGGAGGTTGTGATGGTCAAAAATCGTTGGGCTTTGATCCCGCTGCTGCTGATGGTTGGGGCTGTTGCTTCTCACCCAGCTTGGCTCCTGTCTCTCCCAGCCCAAGGACAGGTCGTTGGGGCTGTCGAGGAGGGATCCCCGGGCCCCTTTTTTGCAACGGATGGCCTGGCCCTGCGGGGCTATGACCCGGTGGCCTATTTCATCGACGGCAAGCCGGTCAAGGGATCCCCAGAGTATGAATGGGAGTGGGGAGGGGTGACCTGGAGGTTTGCCAGCGCCGAGAATCGGGAGCGGTTTCGCAACGACCCAGAGCGCTTTGCCCCCCAGTACGGCGGGTTTTGTGCCTGGGCCGTGGCCCACAACTACCTTTACCCGGTGGATCCCTTTGCCTGGAAAATCGTCGATGACAAGCTGTACCTGAACGCCAACCAGCGGGTACAGCGCAACTGGGAGCGCGACATCCCCGGGTTGATCAAGAGGGCAGATGCCAACTGGCCAGCTTTGAGAAGCCGATAGGCCCAAGTCCCTCTGGCCTGGGGTTCAATGGGCGAGGCGCAGGGTCACCTTGATGCCAACTCGGTAGGGGCCGCTTTCGCAGAGTTCCAGCTGGCCTCCCATTTCTCTCAGGAGCCGCTCGCTTACCCGCCAGACGGCACAGCCCTCTGTTTGAATGGGCACATGGCATCGCCCCTCAAGGTTCCACCCCAGGCACAGTCGCCCCTCTTCTTCTGCGGTGGGATAGGGGTGCAAAGCCATCGAACCGTAGCGTAGGGTGCGGATGCCCCAGCGACACACTCCCAGCAGCGCCTGTACCAAGCCGTGGGGATCCGCCCAAACGGTGAGGCTGTCGGGGAGAAGGGGCACCTCAAAGGCCGAGGTGGGTTGTAGGGCCGGCCATTCGTAGCGAATGCCCTGATCCTGGGCCTGTAGGCGAGTTAGGCTGTACACATCCTGCAGGAGGGGGCGTAGTCGGGTCGGTTCCGGTCGCAGAGGTTGGATGGGCAGGTCATGGCGAGCCAGGCGGGTGTATTCCTCAAGCAGCTTGATCAGGCGCTCTACCGCCTCTTTGGCACTTTGAAGGTATTCCCGCTCCTCTTCGGGAGAGTCACATAGATCCGACAACACCAACTGCAGGGATCCCATCTGGCTGCTGAGGGGATTGCGCAGCTCATGGCCGATGCTGACGAGCAACTCTTGTTGAAAGGCCCGCATCACCTCAGAGCGTTCAAAAGCAAATTGCCAATCCACAGCCTCTTGCTTGTCGGCAGAGGCAGCCTGCTGGGGGAGTGGATCGGGTTTGGCTGCAGGCAAGGGTTTCCTCAAGAGGTGCTCCGAAGGAAAGACGGGGGATCCCGTCGAGGTTCAGATCCTTGGGTTTGGATCTTTGAGTTTTGGACAGCGAGGACTACGTCCCGCTGAGGCAATCGGGCTGCGGCAATACCCTGTCTTATGGGATCCTACCCTTTTCTATCCGACGAAGTGGGCGCTGACCACCCGTTCAATCCCGGCCAGATCTCGGTGAACTTGGATCTGCCGATAACAGCCCCTATCTCGCAACTGCTCCGCCACCCAAGGGGCTTGGCCTCGCATCACTTCCACCGCCCAAAAGGAGTTCGGGGCCAGGTAATCCGGTGCTGCTTGAATCAACAGTCGCAAGTGGGCTAGGCCGTCTTCTCCCCCATCCAGAGCTTGTCGCGGCTCGTGCAGTCGCACCTCTGGCATGAGAGAGGCCAGCTCGGCAGAGGGAATGTAGGGAGGGTTGGAAACCAGGCCGCGCAGCCGTCCTCGCCAGGGATCCAAAGGTACAAACCAGGATCCCAGCAGCAAGTTCACCCGCTCCTGCAGATGGTGGGCTACCACATTGTCTGCCGCAACAGCCAATGCCTCTGGGCTGGAATCCACGGCCAGAAGCCGCAACTGGGGGTGCTGATGGGCCAACGCAATGGCAATCGCTCCACTACCTGTGCCCAGGTCGGCAAAGCAGGAGCCGGACGGCAGAGGGTTAGCCTGCAGCCAGAGGGAAGCCTGCTCCACCAGCAGCTCGGTCTCCAGGCGCGGGATCAGCACCGCCGGCGTCACCCGTAAGCTCAAGCCCGCCCACTCAACTTTGCCCAACAGATACTGTAGGGGGATGCGCTCTTCCACCCTTTGCCGCCAAAGGGTCTGCACCTCCTCCAGGGGATCCCCCTCCCCAGCCGGAGCGCGACCCATCAGCCGCTCCAACGGCCCCCACCCCAGCCGTTCTTTGAGCAAAATGTCCACTTCCTCGGCAGGGATCCCAACTGCTTTTGCCGCCCTCAGAGCCTGGGCGCGCCACTCTGTTAACCGCTTCACCAGAGCAGACGGGGATCCCATCAGGGGCTTAGGTTAACGCTGAGGCTGGGGACTTGCAGAAGGATTGGCAGGCCGGGCCAGGGATTGGATATACTCCAGCGCCGAGCGAGAGGGGATAAAAGCGATCTTCTGCACATCGGCCTGTGCGTCGGGAGCCAGCATACGCTCTACCACAATGGCCAGCGAGGTCACTTCAATCTGGGTCTTTCCAACTACATCCGGGTTCTGCGCTGCCGCTCGATCCAAGGCCCTCCGCAAATCGTTGCGGTCGAAGAAGAAGGGTACCACCTCATGGCCATCCTGCTCGATGGTCAGCAGCCCCTCGCCGGAGCGGCCATAGAACAGAGGCACGCCGATTGCCTCCGGGGGCACATCTTGTCCGGTTTCCTTCAGCACCTGCTTAGCTGCCTCCACATCAGAAGCCCGAGGCACCACCTCAAAATACAGATCGCTGTTCTTGGCGCGCTCCTCTTCCGATTTTTCGTAGGCATACCCCAGCGAGAGAGGCACTACCCGGGCTTGACTGGCTATCTCGGGGTTGCTGGCTTTCACCTGCTCCAACACTTGCTGGGCTTGGGCTTGATCCAGCCAGAAGGAAACCACTTGGATGGTGCGGCCATCCCGCTCCACATTGGCGACAACAGGGGTGCCGTTCTGAGACACGATGGCAAAAACAGGCACCAGATTCAGCCGTTCCGCCACCTCTTGCCGGCTCATGGGGCCTGCCGCAGCCTGAGCCAGTAGAGCACTCTCCTGAGCCCAAACGGGAGTCACAGCCAAGCCCCCCCAAGCCGTCCCGATCAGGATCCCGGCTATGCTGCTCACCTGAGCTGCACGGCGGCAGAGGAATCGCGCAGACGATACTACATTACAGCGCATCATTCTCATCTCAACTCCCGGCATCGCGCCTCGTTCTGGTTGCTATGGGGTCAGATCCCTTAAGTACTAACCAACAGCCTGGGGCAGAGCAGAAGCTGCCCAGATTAAACCTGCTCGACAGGGCCTAGGCTAGCGATGCGGCACACTCTCGGCGTTAGGATCCCGGTTGGCCATCGCTGACAACACCCCGGCACACCTACCTTGAAGAGCGCTCTTGGGCCACCCTAGAAGCCAAGGTTAGAACATCTGCTCAACCTCTGTCGAGGGGCAAAGCCCCTATTTTGGGTGGGGATCCCGCATCACCCAATACTATATACGGAGTCATTCGGAACTGATCCACACTAGATGCAGATCCGCTTGAATCATTGCATACCTGGCTCTTCCTCCAGCACGCTGCTTGTTCTGGCCTTGTTCAGTTCACCGTGCGGAGCTGCCACCGATCCCTGTGGTCAAGGATGGGGTTGTAAACTACCCGACCCTGACTGCTTCGCAGTACAGGGCGGGCTTAAGGCCTCCGGCCCGCTGGCGCGAACGGTAGCCCTGCAGTTGGCAAGCCA